>CAJUIM010000074.1 GCA_910586275.1 uncultured Lachnospiraceae bacterium
TTCTTTGAGTTTGCCTGCGGTGTCAGCGGATATCTGCTTGGCGTGAATCCGTTTAATCAGCCGGGTGTGGAAAGTTATAAGAAGAATATGTTTGCGCTTCTTGGCAAACCGGGGTATGAAGAACAGAGGGAAGAACTGCTGAAGAGATTATAAAACTGTCATATAGGAGAGAGCGGCTGCAAGCAGCGGCGGAGCATGAAAAGGCTGCCGGAATTCCGGCAGCCATACCCTTATCATTTTTTATTCTCGCCGCCATAAAACTAAATAGCAACTTCCACAGCCTCCCCACAAATGAAACCTTTAATCTTGTCATGAAATTCATCCGTTACGGCACGGTCATCCGTGTGAACCCGTAATTCCAAAATCTGATGAAGTCCGAAGCCCAATATCCCAAGGATTGACTTGGCGTCAATCACCCGCCTTTCACATTGCAAATCAACGTCAAATGGATAATTCTCAACAGCTAACGTAAACTTCTGGGCTTCTTCCATTGAATGAAACATAACTTTGACCGATTCCATTTCCCTTCCTCTCCTTTCATAAAATTGTTCTAAACTTTAAGGAAACAGTAAAGAAGAACTTTACTCCTGTTCTTTTATTTTAACATGAAAATAATTTTAAGAATATAGCATTTTTTTTCTATTTTCTTAAATTTTCTGCGAAAAATGCGGGTTATCTTTACTGTATGCACATCTGCCCGAAAGCAATTTTCAAAGATTCTCCAAGGTCAGTGAATATGGAGTATGGTTTCCGTTCCGGTGAGGCGGAGCAGTATGCGGTATAAGTTATGTTTCCATGCTGTCTGCAGACGCGGGTCGGTAACCGGAATTTCTTGTATCTCGGTCAGTTCGGCATATTCAGCGGTGACAGTGCCGAGAGTACCGATTTGGAAGCCGATGCCGTTGCCGGAAGGCTGTGGGACGGGTTTTTCGTAAGTCATGAGACTCAGTATGACGGATGGGGATCCGGATTCCCCGGCCTTGGCGGCAGCGAAAGCAAAGCGGTCATGGATCATGATTTCTTTGTTCTTCAGCAGGGCGGCACGGCGGAGATAGCGTGACAAACCGGCTTCTTTCGGATATGCGCCGGAGATGTCCATGGTAAGTTCGCAGAGGGTATCCGACATATGACAGGAAACTTCGGCGGCACAATAGTTTTCGCCGTCTTGCTGCATCAATCCGTTTACGGTGGGCAGGTTGTGATAGGCAGACTGCATGGTCCATATTTCATATCGCTGTGGGGAAAAAGTTTTCTTGGTATAGCTTTCCACCCCTACATCAATCAGCAGGGGCTGTCCCTGCTTGTAAACGGTAAAGCTTCCGGTATCATTATGATTATGGCTGTCGGCATTGTCTCCGGCTTTGGCTGCCAAGGTGAGGGAGGCATCCCGGGCCAGAAACAGGCCTACGCTTGGATAAAAAATGTCGGGATGCTTCGCGGCTTCCGGATGGGCAAGGCGATATTCCTGGATGCGGCTGACGGTAAATGCATTCTGCAGCCGGTAGTAAAGGTTGTTTTCCGTAGGAAGAAGCAGGGAGTCCAAGCCGCCGGCATGGAAATCCTGCGCGGCAAAGCGCATCATATTCTCGTTTTCCGTTCGCCGCGCAAATAAAAATTCCCTTGTTCCTGCACGCCCGGCCACAGGGGAGCAGTCTGCAAAGTTTGCATAGTATTTGCCGTCAATATGGACATTCCATATATAGGAAGCAATGTTCCGTATTTTATTGTTTTCATATAAAGAGGAAAAGCAGCCGTCCGTTATCTCATTCAGTATTTCCGTTACCTGAAACAGACACAGCCCGGCGTGCCGGTAATATTGCGCTCCCTCGTCGCAGCAGCCGTCATCGCCGTATTCCGCCAAAAAATAATCCGTGCTTTGGCAGGATTTGCGGAGGATTTCCGTTCTTTGCCGCTTGTCGCCCAGGCCGGTCAGGAATAGGGAGAGGAGGACGTTCTGCGTACACCAGATGGTCCAGTTGTTCATGGGCTCTTTTCCGTTGCCCATCCACCAGAAGTGTTTACGGAGATATGGGGTCAGAATGCGGTGTTCCAATTCATGCCGTATTCTTTTGGTGATGAACGGGCTGACGGCATCCAGGACATCCCTCATCAGATAATATACCGTGCCGAGGACTGCTCCGGTTTCACAGGCAAACAGATCCAATATAGGGGCTGTGGCATCCGGCAGCGGAAGCTGGGGCGTATCCCGAAGATAGCTGTTGTGGGCAGGAAGCTGCCAGGCACTTTCTTCGCAGACGGAAAAGATTCCGTTGATAATATCGTCCAGAAAACGCCCTTTGTTCTCGGTGCATTCTGCCAAGACCAAGGCATTCAAGGCGTGGCGTTTGGCGAAAAGTTTATCCTCATAACGGGTACGGCAGCCTGTTTTTACAAAGTCCATAAATTCTGTGGCATTCAGGGCAGGGTAGGGCCAGCCTAAATACTGCTCTCCTAGGCGAATGGTTTCTGCTTTCCAGTCTTCGGGAAGGGAATTCCATGCTGTCCGGTCGGAAATGGCAGGGTAAGGCGCAAACGCCGATAAGTCCTGCCGGAAATTCTGAACTGTCTCTGAAAACATTGTGATTACCTCCATTTCTGAAACTTTACGGTCATATATTTCTGTTTATGTAATCCCGAGGGGCGATTCCGGTAATTTTCTTAAAAACACGGCTGAAATAAAATGCGCTCTCAAACCCTAAAATATCGGAAATTTCATATATTTTATAGTCTCCTGCCGACATCATCTCTTTTGCCGCCTCTACCTTGCTGTGGTTGATATAGTCTGTAAAACCTGTGTCATTATATTTGGAAAAGAGGATGCTTAAATAGTTGGGGCTTATGCTGAAGACTTCCGCTACATTGTTCAAGGTAAGCTTCTCTTTAATATGTTCCTTAATATATTTTTTCACATTGATGACAATATGATTTTTATAATCTTTATTGTGGGTTGCGAAACTGTTGCATAGTCCGTCCCGGAAGGTTTTCAGCCATTCCATAATCTGTTCCATGCTTGTCAGTTCATATAAGGAACGGTAGCCGTTGGCTCTGCTTTCAAAGATTTTGGAGACAATCTGTTCTCCGTCATTCAGCAGGGACAGGGAGAGATACAGGATGTTTCCGGCAGCATCCAAGGCCTGCACATAGTGAGCCGGCTGGCTTTCAAACAATTCTATGATGGAAGTGAAAATATCATACAGTGCTTTTTCATCGTATTCGGCATAAGCTTTCCGGATATCTTCCTTAAACAGCGAAATGTTGAAAACATTCTTAAGAGGCTCGCCGGCAGGCACATCCTCAAAGAACAGGATGGGTTTTTCCGGGGTAATCTGCGAAAAAATCTGTTTTGCATCCTGAAAGGAGGATGCAATCTGCATCGGTGCAGTGACCATGGAGCCAATGCTGGAACGGATGGCTACGCTGTAATAATTGTGCAGCATGACGGATACCTGTTCCATTGCCTGTTCAATGACGCTGCGGTAATTCCCTGTTTTTTCCTCATCGAGAAAAAAGAGAATGCAGAAATGCCGGGTATCCAGCGAGAGTACGCGGCAGGGCACATATTTGGAGGTCAGTTCTTCTGCCATCTGCAGGCTGTTGTTGTAAAGAGTGATTTGCTTTTCGGATGTCATCTGCTTTTGATTATTAATGCATATTTCCACATAGCAGGCAGTAAAGGATGAGTAGCCGAAGTCAATGGCAAGGTGATTGGCCTGCAGGGAAAACTGCTGCTCCGATTCAAAAAGGTTCAGAACAAGCCGGGTGAAGAACTGCTCTTTTAAAAAGTAAACATTGTTATAGGCCGATTCCGAGATGTGGGCAGCGGTCTGTATCTCGGATACCTTTGCAATGGCACGTCTCAGGGCTTCGTCCAGAACTTCCGGGGTTAGTTCCAGCTTTACCAGATATTCCATAACCTGATAGGAAAGGGCTTCCTTGGCAAACTGGAATTCCTCATAGCTGGTGAGGATGATGAATACTGGCAGAAGCCTTTCTTCCTCGTGGCATTTTCTGGCCAGTTCCAGTCCGCTCATTACCGGCATTTTTATATCGGTAATAACTATTTCGGGGGAATGCTCTTTGATCAGTTCATAGGCGGCCGCGCCGTTGGCAGCGGTGCCAATGATGCGGATGCCGTAATCTTCCCAGTTGATCATCGATTTAATGCCGGCTTGTATCAGCGGCTCGTCATCTGCAATTAATAAATTAATCATGTGTGGCCTCCTCTGTCTGAAAGGGTAGTAAAATGGAAACGGTAGTAAATTTCCCGGCCTGGCTGGTGACATGCAGGCCATAGGAAGAGCCAAACTCATACTGCAGCCTTTTGTGGACATTGCTTACGCCGATTTCCCGGAAAAAGGAAGAATCTGCGGAAAGTTCCTTGTCCAGCAGATGGGCGGCTACTTCTTCTTCCATTCCTATGCCGTTGTCGGTGACATCTATATGGACATCGGTATTGCTGTCCTGATAAATATGGATGCCGATTGTTCCGGCACTGCCTTTCGGCTCAATGCCATGGAAAATGGCATTTTCCACAATGGGCTGCAGAGTGAACTTCAATATTTTGCAGGCAGTCAGCGATTCGTCCTCGATATCGAAGGAAAGGGTAATGGCACCGCCGTACCGGTACTGCTGAATGGTAAAATATTCTTTGATTAAGGATATTTCATGGGAGAGGGGAACCAAGTTGGTAGTTCCTTTGGAAATATCCTTCAGCAGCCGGGAAAGGGCAGTGGCCATTTCGGCAATTCCGGGCGCATTCTGGATGGTGGCCATCCACTTAATGGAATTTAAGGTATTGTATAAAAAGTGCGGATTGATCTGGCTTTGCAGCATCCGGTATTCGTAGTCTTTCTTTTGGCGTTCATCTTCGATGCGCTGATTCATCAAGGACAGCACATTTTCGGACAGATCATTGATATTCTTGCCGATGTCGCCCAGTTCGTGCTCCCATTCTGTGGATGCGTCCCGGGAAAAATCCCCGTCGGCAATCCGCTTCATCCTTACCTGCAGCTGCCGTACCGGTTCGTTGACGGTCTTTGAGAGGTACCAGAAAAGCAGGATTCCGATTATGGCGGAGGCGGTCAGGATGCTGAACGTAACAATCAGGAAGGCTGAAAAAATATTCCGGGAGAGAGTATATTCATCCAGACATTCGGTGATATATAGGTTTGGGGTGCCGAGAGGGCGGGTGACCATAAGGTAGGTCTTCTGCTCCGACTTATTCAGTACTTCCCAAATGTCCGTGTCGCTGCTTAACGCAATGTTGGGCAAGTGCCGTATCGGCTCGAATTCATCGTCGCAAGGCATGAGGCCTTGGCCGTCATAGCGGTAGAAATAGTCGCCGATGCGGAAATAAAGCCGGCTGTCCCCGTCAGAAAATGAATTCTTCATAGGATCGGTAATGACCGAGACAGACATTTCCGTAAAAATATATCCGATTTCCCCTGTGCGGTAAGGATGGGCAATGGAGTCCAGCATGGGGATGACAGGAATGGTTCTGGTAGTGAAAAAGGGGTCGGCCAGCAGCCCTGTGGATATTTCGCCGCTGTTTTCGTAAAGCGTGTCGAAATAGGAAAGGGCTCGAATGGCTTCCGGGGATACGGCAATGTTGGAATTGATGGCTTCCACTATCTGGATCATGTCATTTCTGGATGTGCCTATTATGACCAGCCGGACAATCTGTGCGGATAAGGCGGTGTTTGCGTTGTATATCTCCGTCATAAAATCATGTGCTTCCCTGCGGTCCAGACTGTTGGGGCTTTTTTCACCCATTGCAAACCGGCGTACTTTGTTGCTTTTCCGGCAGGAATCTATAAACCCTTTTACGTTGCCGATGTTGGCATCAATGGAAGCGCATAAAAAAGACAGTCTGTTTTCGGAGGTGCGTATCATATTCTGCCGGACATTATAGGAAACAATAAAGTAGCTGACAGAGATAATGATAATGCTGAGGAACAGTATCATGGAGATGGTACATAATAATATTCGTGCGCGGATAGTATGGAAAAATTTTCTCATAGGGATGATCCATGCCTTTCTTATGGTCGGAACTTTAGTCAAACGGTTCCGGCAGGGAGAGAAAGTGATTCACGGCCGGATTGCAGCAAGTATATTTTAACATAAGCCGTATTTTTTTGGAAAGGTAATGAGGGGAAAATAGTAAGAGAGAGAAAAAATATATATTTTTCAAAAATAATGCATCTTTCCCTTATGGCTTAAACAGTAAAGCTGAAATATGAATTAATTATGAATAAAAAATTAATATTTTTCATTAAATAATATAATGTAATCACAAGCTACCTGAGATAGAGGCAGCGAGTGATATGCGGGGGACGGAAAGGTGATTGCATGAAGTCCCTTAAATCAAAGAACAGGGAGGAAGTTAAGAATGAAGAAAAAACTTGTAAGCGTTCTATTGGCAGCAACTATGCTTGCATCCGTTCTGGCAGGATGCGGCGGCTCCGATTCCGCACCGGCGGCGGATGCACCGGCAGAGACGGCTCCTGCAGAAGAAGCAGCGCCTGCGGAAAGCGAACCGGCTCCGGAAGCAGAGGATACGGCGGAAGCAGGGGAAGAGGCGCCGGCTGCAGACGGTGAGGCAGTTACTTTGAAATGGGCTATCTGGGATAAGGACATTACCCCGTATTGGCAGGCATTGAAAGATAATTATGAAGCAGCCAATCCGAATGTGACAATTGAAATGACGGATTTGGGTTCCACGGATTATATGACAGTCCTTGCAACGGAGTTATCGGGCAGCGGTTCCGATTTCGACGTGGTAACGATTAAGGACGTGCCGGGATATGCAACCTTGGTTTCCAAGAATACATTGGAGCCGCTTGACAGCTATATTTCTGCGGCAGGCATTGATGTAAGCCAATATGGCGGCGTTGACAAGCAGGTTACGGTAAACGGCAGTCTGTATGAACTTCCCTTCAGAAATGACTTCTGGGTAGTATTCTACAACAAGGACATTTTTGACAATGCAGGCGTTGCTTATCCGACAAATGACATGACCTTTGAAGAATACGATGCATTGGCTAGGCAGGTGGCTGATCCTACATTCGGCGCACAGGTATATGGCACTCACTACCATACATGGAGAAGTGCGGTACAGCTGTTTGGCGTGCTTGACGGACAGCACACTATTTTAGATGGTACATATGACTATTTCAAACCTTATTATGAAATGGTATTGAAGCAGGAAGACGATACTATCTGCCGTAATTATGCAGACTTAAGTGCAGAAGGCTTACATTATTCCGCAGCATTCTCCGGCGGCGATGTGGCTATGCTGAACATGGGTTCTTGGTATATTTCTACTTTGATCGCAAGCCTTCAGAGCGGCGAATATGATTCTTCTCTCTGCGGGAACTGGGGCATTGTGAAATATCCTCACGCAGAAGGCGTGGAAGCAGGTTCTACTCTTGGTACGATTACAGGCTTGGCTGTGACCAGCGTATCTGCAAATAAAGAGGCGGCTTTTGACTTTGTGGAGTGGGTATCCGGTGCGGAAGGCGCAAAAGTTATGGCTGAAACAGGCAACTTCCCGGCATTGATGACAGACGAAGTAGCAGGCATTATCGCAGGGCTGGAAGGTTTCCCGGCAGACCCGGAGAGCAAGGAGGCACTGAGTGTATCCAACCTGTATTTGGAAGTTCCTTATGCAGAGAACGTATCTGAAATCAACGATATTCTTGACACATACCACAAGTCCATCATGAACCGTGAAATGACGGTAGACGAAGGCATTGCGGCTATGAACGAAGAAGTAGGCAAGGTATTGGGCCAGTAATTATAAAGGCAGGAAATAACGGGGCTGGCAGGTAAAATGGCCGGCCCTGATTTTTTTCCCGGATTATGGGGAAGAAACTATACAACAGGTCCGGTACCGGGCATAAAGCTGAGGAAGGGCAGGAGTGATAGAATGGATGAAAAAAAAGCGGCTCAGGTAAAGAAACTGGAAGCGGAATCCGCTGAGTTAATGAAAATGATTCGCACGGAAGGCGATATTGAAAAAAAGAAGAAACTGATTGCCAAGAGGGACGGCATACAGAGAAAAGCAACCGCAATCAGGAACAACAGAAGGATAAGCAGGGAAACAAAGCGTGACATGGTGGCTTACTCGTTTATAGCGCCTAACTTTATCGGGTTTGCCGTATTTACCCTGATTCCCATTGTATTTGCTTTCCTGCTTGCTTTTATGGATTGGGACGGAAGCAATGAGGCTTCTTTTGTAGGGCTGAAGAATTTTCAGAAGATGGTAGGCGATACTTTCTTCGTGGCAGCATTCAAAAATACCATTATATATGTAATAGGCACGGTTCCTTTGACAATGATTGCTTCGCTTGCGCTTGCCATTGTGCTGAATCAGAAGATTAAGGCCAGAGGATTTTTCCGTACCGTGGCGTTTTTCCCTTATGTGGCTTCGCTGGTGGCAATTACTGCGGTATGGAGCATGATTTTCCATCCGTCCAAGGGTCCTATCAACTATTTGCTTTTAACGGTTTTCGGCGTGCCTCAGAATGAACTGCCGAAATGGTTCAGCGGAAGTTTGGTGCTGTTTACGCTGATTCTGTTCAGCGTGTGGAAGTATATGGGATATTATATGGTTATCTATCTTGCAGGCTTGCAGGGCATATCGGCGGAATTATATGAAGCGGGAAGCCTGGACGGAGCCACCACTTGGCAGAAATTCCGTTATATAACATGGCCCCAGCTGCGTTCCACCACATTTTTCGTAGTGGTCATGCTGACCATCAATTGTTTCAAGGTATATGATATTGCTGTCATGCTGGCAGGAGGCGGCGACGGCAAACTGAGCACATCGGCCACTGTTCTTGTTTATTATATTTACCAGAACGCATTTAATTATTGGGATCTCGGATATTCCAGTGCGCTGGCAATGGTATTGTTCCTGATGGTTCTCGTAGTGACCTTAATTCAGTTCAGGTACGAGAAGAAATTAAGCGAATAGGGAGAGCAGGAAAGGAGGAACCGAAATGGGTCAGACAAACAGTAATGAGGAAAATAAGAAATTCAGGTCAAAAAGAAAGAGTGAGATAGCCGGCAAAGTAGGCGTTTACCTGATTTTGCTGCTGATAACGGCATGCATGGTAGTGCCTTTCTTGTGGATGCTGTCCGCATCCATCAAGTCTAACCGGGAAGTGTTTCTGATGGATCCCTTTGTGTGGATTCCGGAGAATCCGAAGTGGGATAATTACATTAATATATGGACGAAAATCCCGTTGCTGAAGTTTGTGGAAAATACGGTGATATTGACCATTGTAGTTACGATTCTGCAGCTTCTGACTTCCAGCTTTGCGGCATACTCTTTTGCGAAACTGGAGTTTAAATATAAAAACGGATTGTTTTTGGCTTACATTGCAACGATTGCAATGCCTTGGCAGGTATATATGGTGCCTCAGTTCATTATGATGAGGGGGATGGGGCTGAACGATAAATTACTGGCTATGATATGCCTGCAGGCATTTTCTGCATTCGGTGTATTCCTGATGAAGCAGTTTTATGAAGGGATACCTAACGATTTGTGTGAGGCGGCGCGGATTGACGGCATGAGCGAATATAAGATCTATGCCAGGATTATGCTGCCGCTGTCGAAACCGGCATTGTCCACGCTGACTATTTTCACGTTCGTAAATACATGGAACGATTATTTGGGACCTTTGATTTATTTAAGGTCGGAGACTAAGAAGACCATCCAGCTGGGGCTGAAAATGTTTATAGGGCAGTACTCTGCGGAATACGGGCTGATTATGGCCGGGTCGGTGGTGTCTCTTATACCGGTTATCATTGTATTCCTTTGTCTGCAGAAATATTTTGTGGAAGGTGTTGCTTCCACCGGATTAAAAGGGTAATATATATACATCATGTATATCGTATCATGAGGCTTGTGCGTCCTGCGGAGCCGCTTGCCGGGCATTGTATGTCCGGCTGGCGGCATCGGAGGGCGTTGGCGGTTACACTGACACAGCGTTCATATGAAAGAAATCATGGAGGGAAAGCTATGTTATTTGAAAACATGCCGGTCATTGCCGGAGAAGAAGTGGAACATGCATTGCGGTTCTGTGCAGAGCAGGTAATCGGAAACCTGCCGGACTTTACTTACAAATTCCAGAATGCTTACAGCGAAAACGGATTCTATCAGCCTGTTGAGAACGGCGACTGGACAACCGGTTTCTGGACCGGAGAAATATGGCTGGCTTATGAATATATGAAAGAAGCCGGAGAAGAGGCGGCGGAGCGGCTTAGGGAAGCCGGGGAAATTCAGATTGACAGCTTTTTACATAGGATCGAAAATAAAATTGAAGTGGATCACCATGACATGGGATTCCTTTATTCTCCTTCCTGCGTGGCAGGATATAAGCTGACCGGAAGTGAGAAGGGGAAAGAAGCGGCTATAAAGGCAGCGGATCAGCTGATTACCCGGTTCCATCCGGTGGGAGAATTTATACAGGCATGGGGGCCCATGGATGCGCCGGAGAATTATCGCCTGATTATTGACTGTTTGCTGAACCTGCCGCTGCTTTACTGGGCATCGGAAGAGACAGGCGACGGAAAATATAGGGAGATCGCGGAAAAGCATATTCATACGGCCGTAAAGAATGTAATCCGTGAGGACTATTCTACTTGGCATACTTTTTTCTTCAACATGGAAACCGGTGAACCGGATCATGGGGCAACCTGTCAGGGTTACCGGGACGGTTCCGCATGGGCGAGGGGACAGGCATGGGGAATTTACGGATGTGCGCTGGCGTATAAATATACGGGCCGGGCGGAATACATTGACAACTTTAAGCATGTGACACAGTATTTCTTGGAGCATCTGCCAAAGGATATGGTTCCGTTCTGGGATCTGGAGTTCACGGACGGGGACGATCAGCCTAGGGATTCTTCCTCTGCTTCCATAGCAGCCTGCGGCATGCTGGAAATGATAAAATACATGGAGCCGGAAGATGCGGCTGTCTACAAGAAGTATGCGATGCAGCTGATAAAGTCCGTATATGACAATTATGCGGTAAAGGATGGGAAGGAATCCAACGGTCTTGTGCTTCACAGCACTTATTCCAACCATTCACCTTATAATACATGCAACCATTGCGGCGTGGATGAGTGCAATTCCTGGGGGGATTATTTTTATATGGAAGCACTGACTAGGCTGCATAAGGACTGGGTGCTGTATTGGTAAGGCATTCAGGCAGTCTGTGCCCTTTGAAAAGTATCTGAGAAAGACGGGGTGTCCTGCCGGCTTATGGCACTGTCCGGTACGGGCATTTGAATGGAAAGGAAGGAAAGAATGAAAACGGATTGGGAAGGAAAACTGAGCAGTAAGAAGGACTTTCAGGATTTGCTGTTGGAAATATTGAATCCGCTGCTTCCATACTATAGTGAGGGGAGGGCGGAACTGGTACTTGGCGTTACGGCGACCAATTATGACCAAAAAGCTATCCGTCTGGAAGCCTTTTCCAGGCCTCTGTGGGGGCTGGTTCCGTTCTGGGCAGGCGGCGGGCATTCCCCCGTCTTTGAGGAGATATACCGGAAAGGGCTGGCAGCAGGGACGGATCCGGAAGGAAAAGAGTATTGGGGAGGGTTCCATGCGTTTGACCAGCGTTTTGTGGAAATGGCAGCCATTTCCTATGGGCTGATACTTGCCCCGGAGAAAGTATGGGAGCCTCTGACGGATACGGAGAAAGATCATTTGGCCGATTGGCTGTATGGTATTAATCAGTATGAACTTCCGGTATGCAATTGGGTTTTGTTTGCCGTGCTGGTAAACATTGCGCTGAAGAAACGGGGAAGGAAGTATGATGCGGAAAAACTGGAATCTTATTTAAAAGGTGCGGATACATTTTATCTTGGGGACGGATGGTATCAGGACGGCGATTCCGGGCAGAAGGATTATTATGTGTCTTTTGCCATCCATTTTTACAGTCTATTCTATGCAAAGGCGATGGCAGAGGAAGACCCGGAACGCTGCCGCATATACAAGGAAAGGGCGGAACTGTTTGCGAAGCAGTTTATTTACTGGTTTGATGATAACGGGGCGGCACTGCCCTTCGGGCGTTCTCTTACATACCGGTTTTCTCAGGTGAGCTTTTTCTGTGCCTGCCTGATGGCGGGAGTGGAGCCTTTCCCGGTGGGAGTCATGAAAGGGCTGATTGTGCGGCATCTGTGCGACTGGATGAAGAAACCGATTTTTGACAGGAATGATATTCTGACGATAGGATACGGATATCCGGATTTAGTCATGGGCGAACGTTATAACGGGCCAGGTTCACCGTACTGGGCATTGAAGACATTTGCCATATTGATGCTGCCTGACGGGCATCCGTTCTGGGAGGCGGAGGCGGAGCCGATGCCCCCGCTGGAAGGGCAGACGGCGCTTCCTTATGCGGATATGCTGGTTCATCGTTATGAAAACCATACCACGGCTTTTGTGCCGGGGAAATATAGCCCGGCAGGCCATGGGCAGACTCCGGCCAAGTATGGGAAGTTTGCATATGATACCAGGTTTGCTTTTAATGTGGCGAAGTCTTCCTGTGAACTGCATGAGGCGGCACCGGACAGCATGCTGGCCTTTATGGTGAATGGTTATGTATATGTCAGGAGAATCTGTGAGGAATTCAAGATTTCGGAGACGGATGTGACATCGGTTTGGGTGCCTTATGAAGGAATCCGGGTAGAGACTGTGATTGTGCCCACCCAGTACGGGCATGTGCGGAAGCACAGGATAGAAAGCGACAGGGACTGCCAAGCTTGGGACTGCGGATTTGCGGTGGAAATAGACGTGGAAGGCGAGAAGCTTGCGGCGGAAGCCGGCTGTGCGGAGGCGGAAAACGGATATTGCGGCTGCCGTGTGAGAGCGGTGCAGGGAGACGGGAAAGGGGAAATCATCCTTGCGGATCCGAATACAAATCTGCTGCATCCTATGACCAGAATACCGGCAGTGCGGTATGAAATTCATAAAGGGAAGAATGAGATTGTGACCGAAGTGCGGGCGGACTATCACAGGAGGTGGTAGCGTGGCGAAGTTATTTGGGTATGACAATCCGGTTTGGAGATTTATGGGCAGGGTGGCGGATGTGTTTTTCCTGACGGTGCTGTGGGGAGTCTGCTGCCTGCCGGTGATTACGGTGGGGGCATCGACTTCGGCGTTGTATTATGTGTCGCTGAAGATGGTGAAGAACAGAGAGGGGTATCTTTGGAAATCTTTTTTTAAAGCTTTCCGGGAGAATTTTGCGCAGGCTACGGCAGCATGGCTGATTATGCTGGGGATTGGGGCATTCCTTGGCGGGGACCTGTACTTCTTTTACGGACAGGGGCAGAAAGCAGCAATGTTTGTTTTCTGGATATTTCTTGTGCTGGCTGTGCTGTACCTGTTTGTGGCTGTGCTGATTTTTCCGCTGGAGGCACGGCTGGATACGAAGCTGGGGAATTTGTTTCTGATGGCTTTTATGGTCAGCCTGAAAAACTTTTCCTGGGTCATGCTGATGGCTGTGGCATTGGTGTGCGTTTTGGCATTGGGTGTGTTTGTGTTCTGGCCGGTTTTGCTTGTGGGAGCCGGGGCAGTGGCATATCTTCATTCGCTGATTTTGGTTTGGATCGTATTTCCCAAGTATGGATGGAACGTGGAGGATGAGGAGACTGTCAGCGCGGATTCTGAGTGAAGTTGTCCGGCTCAGAGTACGGCTGCCGGCGGAATGTATCGGGAAGATAAGCGGCAGGGGCGGGTGGACATAAGACTGCCGGTATGGGACAGGGCTTTGCCGTAAGGCGAAGAGGAAGAATAGGGAAAGGATGAGGTGGAAATATGGCGACATTGGCATTGAAGGTTTTGGATAAGAACGGAAAGACAATCTGCGTTGGCAGCGGTGAGGATTTTGTAAGCCTTGTCTGTACGGCAGAGTATAAGGAAGGGGATCGAATCGTACTGGAGACTGCGGAGAAGAATCTGCATGTGTTCCTGCAGGTGGATGATGCTTTAGGGGCGGCGTTCTGCTATATTACGGGGAATGTATCTTATGAAATACCCTTTGGGGAGAAACGTATCTGTTATTCGCCGAAGGTATTTTACGGGAACCGGCATTATCTGTATGCCCGGGTGGCAAGGGAGGATGAGGTAGAGGCTTACCGGAATCTGGCATTGAATGTGTGCGACCAGCATGGCGATACGGGCTGTTTCCCTCATGCCTATGCCAATGTGGAGACTAGGGGCGAATCGGTCTTTGCCGCCCGCAATGCCATTGACGGAGTCTGTGAGAACCGTTCCCATGGAGAATGGCCGTATGAGTCCTGGGGCATCAATATGCAGGACGATGCGGAGATGACGGTGGATTTCGGCAGGGACGTGGAAGCGGATAAGGTAGTTTTGTATACCCGTTCGGATTTCCCCCATGATAACTGGTGGACGCAGGTAAAACTGAGTTTTTCCGACGGATCGGAAATCCTGTGGGATTTGGAGAAGAGCAGTCTGGCCCATGTGATTACTTTTGAGAAAAAGAGGATCCGCTGGGTTCGGCTGAGCGATTTGATCAAGGCGGACGATCCGTCGCCGTTCCCGGCTTTGAGCCAGATTGAGGTGTATGGGAAAGTGGCGCAGGCGTAGCTGTTTTCCGTAGGAGTAAGGGACATAGGAAACGTATCCGCATGGCTGATTGGCGGAGAGGGGCAGAATATGGCGCAGGACAGAGCCGATGATGCTTTCAAGGAATATCTGACATGCTGTCGGCTGATGCAGGCGGAAGAATTGCTTAGGGGCAAGGGCACGGGACGTTCTGCGCTTCAGGGGCAGTCCCGTGGATGCATTTTGTGGGAAGCGCATCTGTAGAAAGTATACTGTGAAATATAAACCGGAAGTTCAGGGGGATAGGCACTGAATTTCCGGTTTTCCCGTTTGTCAGGTCCCTGCGGTAAGTGTCCGGATGGCCATTGCATTTGTGGCGATACTGTCAATTCTTGTCTTATATCCGTTTTTGCAGAAATATTTTGCAGAAGGGATTGTCTTGGGGGGTGGTAAAAGGTTAAAATTATTAAGCAGGTTTGCGGCGGCGCGGATTACCGCAAGCCTGTTTTGAATAAAGCTGCGCAGGAAAGAGGGAGATTATGGCGAGATTTCAATGTAATGTTATATCTTATGTTTTGCAGAGAACCGTAGATATCACGGTAATTGTTCCCAGCGTAACCATACCGGAAGCGTTGGGGGGAGAGGCTTCACCGTCACATGTGCTGGAAGAAAGGTATCCGGTTCTTTACCTGCTTCACGGAATGGGAAATAACCATGCTACATGGTGCGGATATTCCAATATAGAGTTATATGCAGAAGAACGGAATATTGCAGTTGTTATGATATCGGGAGAAAATAAATGTTACAGAAATGTTCCGGGCGGAGACAAATTCTTTGATTTTATTGAGAAGGAACTGCCGGAATTTGTAACCAATTATTTCCCTGTTTCGGACAAGCCGGAGCATTCCTATATTGCCGGGCTGTCTATGGGAGGTTACGGTTCGTTGCTGCATGGTATGTCCAGACCGGAGAGGTTTGCGGCAATCGGGGCTTTTTCGGCGGCAGTGGAGATCTCTCTGAATATGGATGAAGAGGAATTGAAAAACAGGAATCTGGATATTTATTATCTGACGGATAAGGCTTTGGAGGAAGGAAAGCGGATTCCGCCTATGTATATTGCCTGTGGTGAGGATGATTTTCTGTATGAGATGAACTGCAAATATAAGGATGCGCTGACAGAGAAGAAAGTGGATGTAACATGGGTTTCACTGCCGGGCTATGCACATGAATGGCGTTTTTGGGATATACAGGTGGAAGAATTCCTGAAATGGATTCCGAGGACAGACAGTTATGCGGCAAAGGGTACACGGAAAGTATAAGAGGGAAAAAATATGCATGTATTATTAGTGAATATGGCAGCCTTGATTATAGGCACAATAATTGGCTGTCTGTTGAAAAAATATGTGCCGGAAAAGCTGCAGAAGGATTCCATGATTTATTTTTCGGTTGTTACGTTAGTTCTCGGCATTCGTCTGATTGAACGGACAACCAGTTTTTCCGCAGTGGTTATAGCTTTTCTGGTGGGCGGCACAATCGGTCATTTCCTGAAACTGGATGAACGGGTTTCGACTTTGCCTCAGAAGCTGTCCAATGGGAAAGACGGGTTTGATGCAGGGACGCTGATGACAGGTTTCACTTTGTACTGCGTCAGCACATCAGGTATTTTGGGTGCTATGGATTTGGGGCTTTCGGGTGATTCTACACTGCTGATGATTAAAGCAGTCATGGATTTGCTGGCAGCCATATTCTTTGCAGCGGCAGGAGCCGGATGGATGCAGCTTATTATTGCAGTTCCGTTGGGGGTTATTCTGTTTGGATTTTATTTCTTATCAAGGATATTGATGCCTTATGTGACACCGGAGATGATTGGGGACTTTTCATCCTGCGGGGGTATGATTCTGATTGTCAATGCCCTGCGGATGACGAAGCTGAAAAACCCGCCGGTACTCGACTTGGTGCCGGCATTGGCGTTGATTTTCCCGGTTTCGTGGATGTGGCTGACGTATATGGGCTAGGGGAATTGTTCTTTCAGGCGGCTGCAGTTTCACTTAATGGCATTGGTCAATGCCCCGCTGTTTGCATGAAGTAAAACGGAGGGAAAAGCATAAGACAGATGCCATAAAAAAAGAAACGAGCAGCCCGCTTGAGTGAAAACACTGTACGGTAAAAACCCATTTCTTATTGTCAATAGTAAGCTATTTTTCAATTCCTGTCAATCTTCCATTTCTATTTTTCAAAATACCGCCATTGGTTATCGCCCACTTTTTTTAACACAACATCTGCTAAAATACAACATATCACATCGGGAATCTATGGACAGTCGGTGCCATGGGGGCATCAGGTATTAAATTGGGCATATTTTTTCGGGGATATACCTACGGCTTTCGTAAAGGCTTTCAGAAAGTTGCTGTAATCGTTAAAACCGCATTTTTCGCATGTTTCCGTTACGGACAGCCCTTCGTTTAAGAGCGCCTTTGCTATTGTGATCCGGCGGGCCGTAATATATTTGTTAATGGTAGTGCCGGTAGTGGATTTGAAAATGCGGCATAGGTATGAGCTGCTTAAATAAAAATGTGCGGATAAGTTATCCAGCGTCAGATCCTCGGAAATATGACGGTTAATATAAGTCAGGATGTCATCTACCTGGGCATGATTAGTACCCGTTATTTCCGGCTGTATGCTATGGCTGTCCTGACGGAAGGCTTTGTTCAGGAATACCATTAGTTCCGTAAAGGCGCATCGTTCCGTTAAGTCGCCGCCGAAACCGCCGGCATCCGCTATTTTATGTATCAGGTAGACAAAGCGTTTGCTCATTTCCGCATCCAGATGCAGCTTATGGGGGATGCTGTCTTCCCGGTAGGTGAAGCAATGGCTCAGATCGGTGCTTTCCGAGGAAATTGATGCAAGGTAATCGGGATGGATGGAAATGACAATCCGCTCATGGATTCCTTTGTCTATCTGTGTCAGGTAATGGCTTTCATATTGATTGATGAAGAAAATATCACCCGGCTCTATGTCATAGAACCGGTTATCAATCAGAAACTGTTTTCCGCCCGATATGGAATAATAAATCTCGTAGCAATCATGGATATGCATGTCCATAGGTTTTTCATCCTTGTACAAATGTGCTATGGCGAAATATCTGTTATCAATGCAGTGCCTTGTTGCCGACCGGCATGATGTAAATTCTTTCATGGGTGGTTTGGTTCCTTTCTGGAGATAGATGATAATAGCCGGATGAATGGGGGTAAAGGTATTTACATAAAATGGTTTTGCAATGATTATATAGTAAGTGTTCAAAATTTGCAAGGTTACGGCAAATACGCTATAGAGTGTGTCGTAACAGTTCAGCCTGAATGTTGTGTGGAGAGGCGGACGCACGGGAGGGATTTTTTTGCGG
>CAJUIM010000075.1 GCA_910586275.1 uncultured Lachnospiraceae bacterium
ATCCCTCCCGTGCGTCCGCCTCTCAACACAACATTCAGGCTGAACTGTTACGAATTCTCTGACGCTCTTCTGATTTTCGTGGAAAAACTCCGGAATCTGTGATATACTAATTAAAAAGTCATTAAAGCGTGTTTGAAAATTCATTCCCGGCATCTGCCGGAAAGCAATTTTCAAACACACTCTAGGCCGGAGACATATTGGCTTTGCTGGTGGAAAAATGTGTGGACGGATATGCCTGTGGTTTGATGCGGAACAAAAATTATAGAATGCAGAAGGGCGTATAAGCGGGGGTTTTACAGTCCTTTCTGCAGAAGGGTGGGTAGCGTGATGGAAAAAAGAGAAGGCAAAAGTTATGGAAAGAAGAGTCAGGCAGCATTGCTCCGGCGATTGGTGAGGCAAGGGTATATTGCGGTAGGGGTAGGGACCGTTCTGCTGATTGGTTTCATTGCATTTAACATAGGAATGTCGAAGGTGCATGAAGCTCAGCTTAATGCAACGGTGGCTCTGAACCGGTATCGGAACGGCTCAAAGACGCTGACCCATGAGGTGCAGTCCTATGCGGTTACAGGGGAAGACCAATACCGGGCAGCTTATATGAAAGAACTGCAGGAGGACCGAAACCGTGAGGAGGCATTGGAAACACTGAAAAAATGCAGCATTACGGAGGATGAGTGGAATAGCCTGAATCAGATCGTGTCTTTGTCGGAAAATTTGGTTCCTTTAGAGAATGCGGCAATTGCATATGTGCAGGCCGGTGATATGGAGGCGGCATATGAATGCGTATTCAGTGCGGAATATTCGGATTCCGTGGAGCAGATTAATCATCGTACAGATGATACTATTGAAAGCATTTTGGATAGAATGGACAGGGGAGATGCAGTTTTGAAAATACTGCAGCTTATTTTTGAAATCTTATTTGCAAGTTCCTTTTTCTATGTAGCTTGGCAGATGGTTAAGATGATTAAATTTTCCGATAGGGAACTTCTTCAGCCGATAGAAAAGGTATCCGGGCAGATGGAGGCACTTGCCGGCGGCAATTTCCATACGGAACTGGAATTGGAGGAAGATGAGAGCGAAGTGGGCACTATGGTTGCATCGATTGCCTTTATGAAGAAAAATCTGTTAGCCATGGTAAAGGAAATAACGGATATATTGGAGCAGATGGGGAACGGAAATTATGATTTTACGGTAAAACAGCAGTATGTGGGGGAATTTGTGGCGGTAAAGGAGTCGTTTCAGAAAATAGGGGAAAAAATGCGGGATACCTTGTCAACGATCCGTAATGTTTCCGGAGAGATTGACAGCGGTTCGGAACAATTGGCATGTGCGGCAGTGGACTTGGCTGAGGGATGTACGGCACAGGCGTTGCAGCTATCGGAAGTGATGAAAGCATTCGGAGGCATGACGGAGAACATGGCTCAGAATGTGATGAAAGCCGAAGAATCTGCCAGGATAGCTTCCCAAGCAGGCATGACATTGGAGAAGGGGAACCAAAAGATGCAGGAACTGAAAGCGTCTATAGAGGAAATCGGAGAATGTTCCCAACGGATTGGCACTATTATCGGGACAATTGAGGATATTGCGTCACAGACAAATCTGCTTTCCTTAAATGCAGCGATAGAGGCGGCAAGAGCCGGTGAAGCAGGAAGGGGTTTTGCAATTGTGGCAAATCAGGTGAAGAGCCTGGCGGATGAGTCTGCAAAGGCCGCAGGGAAGACAACGGAATTGATCGAGACAACCGTGGAGGTAATGGAAAAGAGCATTACCATTGCAGATGAAACCGCATTAAATATGAAGGAAGTAATGACCGGAGCCAAAGAGGCAACGGAAGAGATTGGGCAGATTGCACAGATTTTGGAAAAAAGCGTGGAAAATATGCGCAGCATGAAGACAAGCCTGGAAGAGGTATCGTCCGTGGTGGACAACAATTCTGCCACATCGGAAGAGACTGCGGCAGTCAGTGAGGAACAGAAAGCGCAGGTGGAAATTATGGTCAGCCTGATGGATAAGTTTGTCATATAATAGAGGAGAGGAAGATACATAAAAATATATACAAAGAAGGATTGACGGAATTTGGCCGTCAGCCGGAAAAGATATAAAAAGACATTTTTGCTTTGATGACAATGATTGCGACAGAGCAAAAGTGTCTTTGCTTTATCTGCAATAGGCAAACAGACGGAATGCAGAGGGGCGGAGCGGAATTGCAGGTACAAAATCAAAAATTGTTTTATATTATGGGATGACAATGGCATAAAAAAATAATAAAATAAATATAGTACTGACAAAACGGCTGAACAAACCGAAAATCTAATGGGGTAAATCAGAATGGGAAATGATGGGGAAATTCGCATGACATACTCCGGCCTGTTGCTAAAGGACGGGGAGAAAATGGTAAGAGTCTGCTTTGAACGCGGAAAAACCGATTATGCAGAGGGGATTGTGCCAAGAGGGGCGATTGTCAAAGCCGATGGTTTTACTGCGGAGGAAGTAGAGCAGCTTACCGTTTATATCCAAGAACACGCTACAGATATTATTAACAGGGCAAAAAATGTTAACTTTCTGAATAAATGGTTAGGCCGTGACTGAACAAGGAATATAAGAGCCTTTGGACTAATAAAATAGGGATAAGAGAAGCGCATGGGGGACACTGCCATTCTGAACGTGTTGTCTAATATTTCGAATATCATTATCCCTGTTGTTATTTTTTATGTTGTGGCTTATGGGCTGATTCATAAGAGGAATGTATATGAAGATTTTGTAAAGGGCGCAAAGGACGGCCTGCGGACGGTGATACAGATTATGCCCACGCTGGTAGGGCTGATGGTAGCCGTAGGCGTGCTGCGGTCATCCGGCTTTCTGGCATTTGTGGGGAGCCTTTTCCGGGGGGTGACGGACCGGATTGGCTTTCCCTCTCAGCTGATGCCGCTTGTATTTATTAAAATGTTTTCTTCTTCTGCGGCAACCGGTTTGGTACTGGATATTTTTAAGACGTACGGGACGGACTCTTATATCGGGTTGATTACTTCCATTATGATGAGCTGCACGGAGACAATCTTCTATACTATGAGCGTATATTTTCTGGCGGCTAAGGTAACGAAGACAAGGTATACTCTGAAAGGGGCATTGGCGGCAACCGCCGCCGGCATTGCGGCCAGCGCATTTCTGGCAATGCAGATTTCGGGATGAATCATAATAAAAACAGGAATAGTAGTTGCGGGGAGGAAAAAATAAGGGTATTATTAGGGATAGCATCTGCGGCCGGGACAGGAGGCGGGCAGATAACGGAATAATGGGAGGAAGGGCAGAAGTATGAAAGAAGAGATCAGATGGCTGGACGATCCGGAGGTGTTCCGTGTCGGCAAGCTTCCGGCTCACAGCGACCATGCTTTTTACAGGAGCATGGAGGAAATGGAAAACGGGCAGAATTCCCTGCAGCAGTCACTGGACGGGATATGGAAGTTCCGATACAGCAACAGTGCGGCAGAGCGTCCCGCTGACTTTTATAGGGAAGAGTATGATATATCCGGCTTCGGTACGATTGCAGTGCCCTGCCATATTGAAATGGCCGGTTTTGACAAAATCCATTATATCAATACCATGTATCCGTGGGAAGGACATGCATACCGCAGGCCGGCATATGCTTTGGACGGCAAGCAGGGCTGGGAAGGCATGTTCAGCAAGGCAGACTATAATCCGGTAGGCTCTTACTTAAAAGAATTTGACTTGCAGGAAGGTCTTGCGGGGAAAAGAGTGTTTATCCGCTTCGAGGGAGTGGAACAGGCTATGTATGTGTGGCTTAACGGCTGTTTTGTGGGATATTCGGAAGATAGTTTCGTGCCTGCGGAGTTTGAACTTACGCCTTTTCTGAAGAAAGAGGGAAACCGCCTGGCAGTGGAAGTGCATAAACGGAGTACGGCCGCTTTTCTGGAGGATCAGGATTTCTTCCGCTTTTTCGGCATATTTCGCAGCATATCTCTGTTCGGCAGGCCGGAAATGCATGTGGAAGATTTATGGGCTAAGCCTATATTGCAGGAGGACGGCACAGGCAGCTTCGCCATGGAACTCAAGCTTTCCGTGAGGAAGGGCTGCGGCGGCAGGGCGGAAATCATGCTGTCAGACAGGGATGGCAGGGTATGCTTAGAGGAAGCATTTGCAGTGAAGGAGAGCGGGGAAGCGATAGGGGAGGAAAACGGCTGGCAGCAGGTGAAATGCGTAGTGCCGTCCCGGACACTTGGGTCAGTCAATGCATGGAGCCATGAGAATCCGTATCAGTACCGGCTGCTTATAAAGCTTTATGAGGAATCCGGGGAACTATCAGAGGCGGTGCCTTATGATATCGGTTTCCGTAGAATTGAAATTAAAAATAAAGTCATTTATCTCAACGGGAAGCGGCTGGTGATTAACGGCGTAAACCGGCATGAATGGTGTGCCGATGGAGGAAGGTGCATCGGCAGGCAGGATATGGAAAAGGATATGAAGTGCTTTCTGGCAAATAATATTAATGCGGTGAGGACTTGCCATTATCCGGATCAGATTCCTTGGTATGGCATGTGTGATGAGAACGGCATATATATGATGGCGGAAACTAATTTGGAGTCCCATGGTTCATGGCAGAAAATGGGGAGGATAGAACCGTCTTGGAATGTCCCCGGCAGTTTGCCGCAATGGAAGGGAGCCGTGATGGACAGAGCCGAGAGTAACTTTGAATGGTTTAAAAATCATGTTTCCATACTTTTCTGGTCTTTGGGGAATGAATCCTATGCAGGCAGCAATGTGGAATGCATGAATCGCTATTTTAAGGAAAAGCAGGACGGAAGGCTGGTGCATTATGAGGGAGTGGTCAACAACAGGGCGTATGAAAAGACGGTTTCCGATGTGGAAAGCCGCATGTATGCCACTCCGCAGGATATCAGGGAGTATTTGGACAATGAGCCGGACAAGCCGTTTATTCTCTGTGAGTATATGCACGATATGGGAAATTCGCTGGGCGGCATGGAGTCTTATATGAAGCTGCTGGATGAGTATGAGATGTATCAGGGCGGTTTTATCTGGGACTTTATCGATCAGGCACTTTGGGCAGAGGATGAAGTGACGGGAAAGAAAGTCCTGCGGTACGGCGGGGATTTTGACGACAGGCCTTCGGATTATGAATTCTCGGGAAACGGCATTGTGTTCGCGGACAGGACAGAGAAGCCGGCGATGCAGGAAGTGAGGTATTATTATGGGAAATATCGTTAAGGCGGTTTTGCCGGAACTGGAAGTGATATATGGCGATGTGACCCTTGGGGTAAAAGGGAAGGCAGACGGAAGGGAATTTCATTATATTTTTTCCTATGATGCAGGAGGGCCGGTATCTTTTTGCATAGAGGGAAGGGAATGGCTGTATCGGGCACCAAGGCCGGTTTTCTGGCGGGCTGTGACGGATAATGACAGAGGCTGTGCATTTCCGCTGAAAAGCGGAATGTGGCTGGCGGCCGATTTATTTATCCGCCGCAAAGGCATCGGCGTGGCGGTGGACGGGAAAGAGATTCCGCTGCCGTGCGCTCCGGTAAACAATGTATATACCGCGGAAGAAAAAGCAGAAAATATACGGATTACTTATATTTATGAAACGGTCACGGTTCCTTCCACGGAAGTTTCCGTGTCATATCAGGTAGACGGATCCGGGACGGTACAGGTGGATGCCCATTATTACGGAAAGCCGGGGCTGCCGGAACTGCCGGTGTTCGGTATGAGGTTTATTATGCCTACCTGTGCGGAACGGTTTGTATATCAGGGACTGTCAGGGGAAACTTATCCTGACCGGAAAGCAGGAGGCATAGAGGGAGTATATGAAGTGGAAGGGCTTCCGGTCACTCCTTATCTGGTGCCGCAGGACTGCGGAATGCATGTGGACAGTGACTGGGTGGAGGTTTGGCGGGAAACCGGGCTGGACAATAGCCGGAAGGAGAAGAAGAGGGGAATGGTTCGGTTTGAGATGGATAAACTGGCGTTTTCCTGCCTTCCATATACGGCATCGGAATTGGAAAATGCCACACATCAGGAAGAACTGCCTCCTGCCCGCAGGACAGTGCTGTGCATTTACGGCGCGGTCAGGGGAGTAGGAGGAATCAACAGCTGGGGAGCGGATGTGGAACCGGATTACCATGTAGACGGAGAAAAAGATATTGTCTGTTCCTTCCGGATGACAATATAGTACGATGTGTCGTTTCACTGCTTTGCGTGAGATCTGTACCAAATTCAGGTTAGATAGCCTGCTATGCACCCTTCCTTTGGCACAAATCTCCCACAAATTGTGATGCACATCTGCCGGAAAGCATTTTTCAGACACGCTCTAGGCCGAAAAAGACGGGGTTGCCGAAAAGAATAGGCGAGTAGAAAGAATAGGCGAGTAAAAAGAATAAGAGAGTAAAAAGAATAAAGCTGGGCAGAAAAAGCAGAAGGATAGAAAGTAAAAGGATAGGAAAGTAAAAGGATAAATAGGCAAAAAGACAGAAAGTCGGAAAGGACAGAGAGGATATGGCGAAGACAGCTACGGAATTGCAGACATTGCTGAGAAATATAGACCACAGGGGATATCCTGCATATAAAGATACGAAAGGGGCGTACAGTTTCGGACGTTATGTATTGTCCATCGATCATGTGCAGGGGGATCCGTTCGCATCCCCTTCCAAATTAAGCATACACATAGCAGGCAAGGAAGCCGGTTTTCCGGCAGAATACTATGGGAAAAAGGAAAGGCGCATTGCTCTGCAGGATTATTTGCTGCGTCTGTTCCGAAGGGAAGTGGACAAGTATAACTTTAAGGCCAAGGGATCCGGAAAGAGTGGGCTGATGTCCGCAAGCCGTCCCGGGCAGGAGGTACTGGAAAGGACGGCATGTGAAATAGATGCGGCTGCCGGGGATTTGACAGTACGTCTGGAAGTAGGGTTTCCGGCAAACGGCAGGACAATATGTTCTTCCGAACTGATTAAGATTTTATTTGATTTTCTGCCCAAGTGTGTTCAGGACGTACTTTATTATAAAAGGCTGAACAGCAGGGATGTAGAGGAAACGATGTTTCTGGCGGATGACAGGAAATATATCCGGGATGCTTTGGACGGGCTGGGTCTGGTGGCATTTGTTGCCAACGGATCGGTGCTTCCGAGGGAATCCGGTGTTTCGGATAAGCCGATGAAGGACAGCGTCACATTTACCTCTCCTAAGTCTATGGAAATAGAACTGCAGCTTCCTCATAAAGGTGCGGTAAAAGGTATGGGAATCCGTAAAGGGATTACCTTGGTGGTGGGCGGCGGATATCATGGAAAATCCACGTTGCTGAAAGCATTGGAACTGGGGGTATACGATCATATAGCGGGAGACGGCAGGGAGTATGTGATAACTGTGCCGGATGCCGTGAAGATTCGGGCAGAGGACGGCAGATGCGTGAAAAAAGACGACATTTCCATGTTTGTGAATAACCTTCCCAACGGAAAGCAGACAGGCAGCTTTTATACGGAAGATGCCAGCGGAAGCACTTCTCAGGCGGCAAATGTTATTGAGGCCATGGAGAGCGGATCTTCCCTTCTGCTGATAGACGAGGATACTTGTGCAACCAATTTTATGGTAAGGGACGAACTGATGCAGCGGGTAGTGCATAGGGATAAAGAACCGATTACGCCTTTTATCGAAAGGGCTAGGTATCTGTATGAGAAAAGAGGCATTTCCTGTGTGATTGTGGCAGGCAGTTCGGGGGCATATTTCCATATAGCGGATCAGATTGTGCAGATGGATAATTATGTGCCGCAGGAAATTACGGCATTGGCAAAGGAAGAAGCGGCGAAATATCCGGTGTTGCTCCTGCCCGATCAGGAGCCGGAAGGTCCGGACTACCGCCGGGCACCGGGAATGTCATCGGGAGGGAACCGGAACGGTGCAGCCGGGCAGCGGGGCGGATACCGCGGCGGGCGAGGCGGGAATGACCGGGGAGGCGACCATGGATCTGACCGCGTGAAGATAAAAGGTATGGGAAAAGAGGCGGTCAGCCTGAACAAAGAAACTGTGGATCTGCGCTATGTGGAGCAGATTGCGGACAGCGAGCAGGTCATGACCCTTGGCTATTTGCTTGCATATGCAGAAAACAATCTGTTTAACGGAAGGGATACTTTGCAGAAGGTAGTGAATAATCTGACGGATATTATAGAAAAGAAGGGGCTTGCCAGCGTGGTGCCGGGCAGCTATCTGCCGTCAGGGCTGGCACTTCCGAGGAGGCAGGAAATATTCGCCTGCTTTAACCGATACCGTAATCTGAAATTGTAGGTGATGGCAGCCTGTTATATTGTCTGTGACAGCCAAAGCGGCTTTCTCGTTTCCTTATAAAGGAAACGGGAAAGCCGCTAAGAGATTGCCTGTGGAACTAAAACTCCGGTTTCCGCATATGGTGCTAAGAAACGGCATAAGCTGTAGTCTTCCTGCAGTATATGGTTGAAAAGGTAGTTTTGCATGTGTTCTTTCAGTGTGGTAAGTACTTGGACAGGTTCTTTTGCCATCATTGGCATATCAATATTAAGGATATATTCCTTCAGATCCAAATGCTCTGCCATATGAGTGGCAAGTTTGGGGTATTGAAATCTTTCCATGAGATTTTCTTCCGTATAGAAGTGGTAGGAGATATATTCCCGCAATTCGCAGACAATATCTAACAATTGTTTTTGAGTAACGTTTTTACAGCCGTTCATGATAAGCTGCTCAATCCCACGGATAATGCGAAACAATTCCTGATGCTGTTCATCAATGATTTCAATGCCGCATTCCATTTCTTTGCACCAGTCAAATTTGAAATCAAACATAATAGCATTGCCTCCTGCTGTGATATATGGTGTTTATGCTTATTTAATCCCGCGGGCAACAAGCCAAATGACTGCTTGTATAAGTTGATAGTTGCCGCGAGGTCTTTGATTACATAAGGTATTTTTATTTTATACTAGGAAAGTATGGTATGCAACTGATAATTTATAATATTTTATTAATTTTTTTCGAAATGTTTAGAAAGCAGGTGACAGGGCTGAAAGGGATGTATTTGCAATTTTTGATTTTAGGCTTAAGGAAGCAGATTGTTGCCGTGGCTGCAGCCGCAGCAGTGTTTCTTGTTTTGGCTGTTATTTATTTCCGAAGGAATCGAAGAGGGAGACTGGATGCCATAGACGGTATGGAAGGGCATGATTTTGAGTATTTCTGTGCGGAACTGCTGAAGAAAAGAGGCTTTGAAGAAGTATCGGTGACAAAAGGCAGCGGTGACTACGGAGTGGATATATTGGCGGAAAAAGACGGGATTACATATGCCATTCAATGCAAATGTCATAGCGATGCAGTAGGAATTAAGGCGGTGCAGGAAGTGTATGCGGGAAGAGATTATTATGACTGTATGGTAGGAGCCGTACTGACAAATCAGTATTTTACTTCAGCGGCGGTAAACGCGGCCAAAAAACTGAAGATCCTGTTGTGGGACAGGGGGTATTTGGACAGCATGATGGAGGAGGATTAGAATGTGCCTGAAAATAGCTTTCCGTGATTTCCGGCAAGCAGATATTGACAGGAAAGCCTGCCGAATATATGATTAGCTTGACAGAACGGATATAAGCGGGATTGCGGTGTTGGGCAAAGGGGAAAAAAGGCAGCAAAAAACGGCAGTAAGGTTAAGGGAAAAGGAAAGGCAGGGATAAGAATGGATAAAAAAGAGATGATACTGCAGGGGAGAACGGCTTTGGGCATAGAATTTGGCTCCACAAGAATAAAGGCAGTGCTGATCGGAGAGGATCATTCTCCCATAGCGTCCGGCAGCCATGAATGGGAAAACCGATATGAGAACAATGTATGGACTTATAGTCTGGAAGCGGTTTGGGCCGGGCTGCAGGACAGCTATGGCAGACTGGCGGAGGAAGTGAAGAAACAGTATGCCGTAACATTGGAGACGGTGGGGAGCATCGGGTTCAGCGCCATGATGCACGGATATATGGTGTTTGGCCGGGACGGGGAATTGCTCGTGCCGTTCCGTACATGGAGGAATACCATTACGGCGGAGGCGGCAGAGGAACTGACCGAACTGCTGCAGTATAATATTCCGCAGAGGTGGAGCATAGCCCATCTGCGTCAGGCCATGCTGAACAAAGAAGCGCATGTCAGGGATGTGGACTTCATGACCACTCTTTCCGGATATGTGCATTGGAAGCTGACAGGGGAGAAGGTGCTCGGTGTGGGTGATGCCTCCGGCATGTTTCCTATTGATACCGATACCAAGGACTTTGATGCAAAGATGGTGGCGCAGTTTGACGAGTTAACGGCAGGGGAGAACTATCCGTGGAAACTGAAAGACATACTTCCCAAAGTGCTGACGGCAGGGGAAAAGGCAGGAACGCTGACGGAAGAGGGGGCGAGATTACTGGATGTTTCCGGTAAGTTAAAGGCAGGCATACCGGTATGCCCGCCGGAAGGGGACGCAGGGACGGGAATGGCTGCAACCAACAGTGTGGCCGTGCGTACGGGAAATGTATCGGCGGGCACCAGTGTATTTGCCATGATTGTGCTGGAGAAAGAACTTTCCAAGGTTTATCCGGAAATTGATCTTGTGACTACGCCGGACGGAAGTTTAGTGGGCATGGCGCATTGCAATAATTGCACGTCCGACCTGAATGCCTGGGTAAATATTTTTAAGGAATTTGCGGTAACTATGGGAATGGATACGGATATGGATAAGCTGTTCGGCGTGCTTTACAATAAAGCGCTGGAGGGAGATAAGGATTGCGGAGGCCTTATGTCTTACTGCTATTTTTCCGGAGAGCCGATAACGGGATTTGTAGAAGGACGGCCTCTGTTTGCCCGGAATATCGACTGTAAGTTTACATTGGCGAATTTTATGCGGACCCATTTGTATTCTTCTCTGGCAGCATTGAAAATAGGCTTGGATATTTTGTTCAAAGAAGAGAAGGTGCAGGCGGACGAGATCTTCGGGCATGGGGGATTGTTCCGGACAAAAGGAGTGGGTCAAGGCATTCTGGCGGCAGCCATGGATGCGCCGGTATCTGTTATGGAGACGGCCGGCGAAGGCGGTGCATGGGGGATCGCGTTATTGGCATCTTATATGCAGAACCGGACAGAAGGGGAAAGCTTGGCGGATTATCTGAACGGAAAGGTTTTTGCCGGAAATAAAGGAAATAAAATGGAGCCTGACCCGGCGGATGTGGCCGGCTTTGATGCATTCATTCAACGGTATCGGGCTGGTTTTCCTATGGAAAAAGCGGCGGCTGAAACGATGGTGAATTGAACGCTTGGGAGATGGGACACAGGCTGATACGGAGCGGAAAATAGGAATTTAGGGACGCGGACCGATGGGGAAAGGTATAAGGAGAACAGAATGTTAGAAGAATTGAAAAGGCAGGTATATGAAGCGAACATGCTTCTTCCAAAATATGGGCTGGTGACTTTTACATGGGGCAATGTAAGCGGCATTGACAGGGAAAAAGGATTATTTGTCATAAAGCCCAGCGGTGTGGAGTATGATAAGCTGTCGCCGGAAGATATGGTGGTGGTGGATTTGGATGGAAATAAGGCGGAAGGAAAGTATCATCCCTCTTCCGATACGCCTACCCACTTAGAATTGTATAAGGCATTTCCGAAGATAGGGGGAATTGTGCATACGCACTCTTCCTGGGCGACAAGCTGGGCACAGGCGGGCCGGGGGATTCCCTGCTATGGGACGACGCATGCAGACTATATATACGGAGAAGTTCCCTGCGTAAGATGCCTGACCAAAGAAGAGATAGATAATGCCTATGAAAAGAATACAGGGCTTCTGATTGCGGGATATTTTGCGGATAAAGATTATGAAGCAGTGCCTGCAGTCCTGTGCAGGAATCATGGGCCTTTTACTTGGGGAAAGGATGCCCATGAGGCAGTTCACAATGCAGTGGTACTGGAGGAGGTGGCCAAGATGGCGGCCAGATGTGAAAGAATCCAGCCCGGAGTGGCTCCGGCACCGCAGGAACTGCAGGATAAGCATTATTATCGGAAACATGGGGAAAATGCTTATTATGGGCAGAAGTAACGGGAACGGACAGCAATCATGCCATTGAGTTAAGCTGTAGGCAGCAGCTTGAGATAGCGATCGAATCGGAGAACGTAGGGCGTCCCATTGGCCGGGACGCCTTTGGCATATGAAAGGATGTGTGAAAATGACGGAAAAAGAGATATGGCGCAGAGCAATGGAACAGTCTGCGGTGGATTTGGGGTGCAGCCCTTTCGACTTTGAAAAGCCGGAAAATGTGATCGTGGTTTCGCGGAAGGCTGAGAATGCAAGAAAATATCTTACCTTGCCCTTTGACTGTAATTTAGTTTCATACGGAAGCAATGTGGTGGCTTCGGTGCGGGAAGACTTACAAGAGACGGTGGGGAAATATCTCAGCCGTTATAAGATGGAACATTGTTTCGAAACTCCTAATATGCATATGCTGGACAATGAACTGCAGAAGCAGGGAATGCGGATCTGCTTTATGGCGGAATATTTTCTGCCCAGGCCGGAATTGATGAAGGCGCATTCCTGCGGCTTTCCGGTGCGGATATTGGGCGCGGAAGATTTCGGGGATTTGTATCGGCCGGAATGGAGCAATGCGCTTTGCAAAGACAGGAAACATTTGGATATGCTGGGAGCGGGAGCATACGATAACGGCAGGTTAATTGCATTGGCAGGCGCATCGGCGGACTGTGAGGGAATGTGGCAGATCGGGGTGGATGTGCTGCCGGATTACCGCCGTCAGGGATTGGCCTGCGCCTTGACAAGCCGGTTGGCATTGGAAATACTGGAAAGGGGAAAGGTACCTTTTTATTGTGCGGCTTGGAGCAATGTGAAGTCTGTACGCAATGCGATAAAGAGTGGATTCCGCCCGGCATGGGTGGAGATGACGGCGAAAAGCCGGGATTTGGTGGATGAGATGAACGGCGGGACGTGTCTGTAGGATGCATCCGGAGGATGCGGCAGTCGGTAATTTCTCTGAACATTATGATTTGGCACAAAGGCGGGCTGACCGAACGGAATGATTATGCTCTTGAGAGAGGAAAATTATTATGGCAGATTTGAGGAATAAATCCGGGAGAAAGTACCAAATTAAATATACTGACAGAAGAAAGATAAGGAAACGGATGGGATATGTAAAAATAGCGGTCCCGGCTGTGCTCACGGCGGCGGCGCTGGCTGCCGGATGGTGGGTATGGAGGAGCGTGGAGAGGGGAGATGCGCAGGAAACGTTAGCGGAAACGGTTCTGTCGGAGGTTCGGGAGGAAACATCGGAAGAGCAGGGTACATCGGCAGGAGTAAATGACGGGGAAGAAAGCCAGGATACGGTGGCCGGGGAGAAGGGAACGGAGAGAAGCCAGGATACGGCGGCCGGGACGAAGGGAACGGAGGGGAGCCGGAATGCTTCGGCGGGGGAAAAAGACTCAGCCGGGGAACGGGATGTATCGGCAGCCCCCCGGGAGGGCACAAGTCAGAGGAAGGGGGATGATGCGGGCCGGGAGGAGGAAAACGGAAAGAGGCTGGGAAACGTAAAGGTAAAAGGGGTTTATGTAACCGGTCCCATGGCCGGGAACGAGGCATTCGGGGACATACTGAAATTGGTGGATGAGACGGAACTGAATGCTATGGTAATAGATGTGAAGAATGATGAAGGAAATATTTCCTGGAATATGGATTTGGAGAGTGCCAAAACATTGGGGGCATGTACGCCATACATAGGGGATATCGGGAAATTTATGAAAACTTTGGAAGAACATAACGTATATACGATAGCCCGTATCTCCTGTTTCAAAGATCCCTGCCTTGCCCACGGAAGGCCGGAACTGGCTTTGAAAAAACGGGACGGAAGCGCGGTTACGGACGGAAACGGGATGGCATGGGTAAACCCCTACCGGAAAGAAGTGTGGGAATATTTAACGGAAATTGCTGAAGCAGCCGCGGAGGCAGGATTTGATGAAGTGCAGTTTGACTATGTGCGTTTTCCTATCGGCAGTGATGCGGAGGAAGCGGACTATGGGGTGGATATGAAGGCTTATCCGAAGCAGCAGGCAATCTGCGGCTTTCTGGAATATGCAGTGAACCGACTGCATGAAAAAGATATTGTAGTGACGGCGGATGTATTCGGCACTATTATCGGAAGCGACACGGATGTGGAGCAGGTGGGGCAGGATTATGCGGAACTGGGAGAACTGATCGACGTACTGTCCCCTATGGTTTACCCTTCTCATTACGGCAGCAATGTGTTCGGGCTGGAGGTGCCGGACGCGCATCCGTATGAAACCGTGCTGGCTGCATTGGAAGGTTCCGTGAAAGAACTGTCGGGAATACCGGAAGAAAGCAGGGCAGCGGTACGTCCTTGGCTGCAGGCGTTTACCGCCACATGGGTTAAGGGTCATATTTCTTATGGAGGGGAGCAGATAAGGCAGCAGATACAGGCGGTATATGATGCCGGGTATGAGGAATGGATTTTGTGGAATGCGGTAAACCGTTATTCAGGGGACGGCTTACGGCCGGCAGGAGAGACGGAGGAGTGACGGTTTTCCTTTCTGATTGTGAATTTTTTATGAAACTTTTCAGGCGTACCATTCGTATTATTTATATAAGGGATGCAAGGCATGGCCGGCGGAGCCGGAGAAGAATCCCGAAGTTATGAGAGGGCATGGTTAGTGATATGCTGATAAATGAGGAAAGGGAAGCGGAAGAGACATTTGCAAAGTATAAGGATATATTGTACCGGATTGCTTTTTCCAATATGAAAAATAAGGCAGATGCCGAAGATGTGGTGCAGGAAACTTTTTGCCGTTATCTGAAAAAGAAACCGGTGTTCGAAGACGAAGGCCATGAGAAAAACTGGTTTATACGGGTAGTGATCAATATTTGCTACGATATCCGTAAAAGCGTATGGTTTTCGCGGACGGTGGGATTTGACGAAGTGCCGGAAAGTGAAATGAAGCATTTCAGCCTGCCTTTTGTGCAGGAGGATGATATGCTCTGGCAGGTAATGGAGTTAGCGGCGGCATATAGGAACCCGTTGTATCTTTTTTACTATGAGGATTATTCTGTCCGTGAAATTGCCCAAATAATGGAATTGGAGGAAGGGACGGTTAAGACGAGGCTTAGGCGGGGGCGGCAGATGCTGAAGGAAAGGCTGCTGTTCGGCGGGGAGGAAATAAACTCTTTGAAGCAGAAGGAAAAGAAAAGCAGGAAGCGGAAAAACGGAGAAGATTTTACGGATAAAATCTGAAAGAAGGTGGCAAGGATGCAAATCAGTGAATTAGGGAAAAACAGAAGTAATATAAGAGGCATTGGCGATGCGGTAGGAAAAGCAAAGCAAAAAATGCAGGGAGAAGCAGTATCCAGGAGTGAGAGAGAGAAGGTTCCGGAGGAAAGCTTTCAGGACAGCCTGCAGAAAAGCATGAACATGGGGCTGGCTGCAGAACGGAGTGGGGCTGGCTGCAGAAATGAAAGCGAACAGCGGGGCGACGGTGCAGGCCGTACGGTAACCGGAGTCATTTCCTGCAAAGAACCGGATTTTGGAAAAAACATAGCAGAAGGAGCGGCGGCCAGGATAGAACAAGGCAGAGAGGCATGGCGTGCCAGGGAAGCGGAAGTCCGGCGGATTCCGTACAGTGAATGCGATAAAGTGGAAATCAATGTATTGGAAGGGTATACATTAAAGGCCAAGCTGGAAGCCGGGGAAATGAAAAACGGTATCCGCAGCTGCAATGTTTATGTGGAAATGAAAAACGAAGAGGGAGAAATAAAAGCGGTTCTTTTTGACGGCAGCAGCTTATGCACAGACAGTGACGATGCAATGGAAAGAATTGCATATGCGGCAATGGAAGCGGAAAGAAGTAAATAGGCATATCGGATAACGGAAAACAGGGAGGGAAGTATTATGGCAATCGGTGGGATCAGTTATGTTCAGACTTATTATTATAATCCGGCAACCAATGAATTTACGTCAAAGGATAAAGGGGGAGAGGCGGTAGCCGAAAGCCTCAACGAAGAAGACGCAAAGATTCATCTGGCAGATTTTGAGAAGCGGCAGAAGAGTCTGTTGGAAGCTTTTCTGCGGATGCAGGAGAAGACGGGGAATCAGTGGGATAAGTATGAGCAGGCGGAAGGTCAGGAAGGGGTATATGAGATCACTTATGTGAAGGAAAATGAACTGGAGGCGGCAATATATGTAGGTGAGCAGGAAGTGTTCCGACAGATGGCTGCTTTTTGCCTGCCGGGAACTTTTGACGGTACATGGGATTACTGTTTTCCGGAAAAAGAGTTTTATGATAACGAAAAGAACAGCGCCACAATTTGTCCCGGAGATGTGTTTGATTTAAAGAACGGCTATCAGATTGAAGTGAAGAAAGACGGCGTATATGTAAAAAAGAAGTGGGATGCCCAAGGAAAGGAAGAAGAGGCCGCATATGCGGAAAGAATGGCAGAAGCCATGGAAGAATTGATAAAGACGGCAAACAGAGGCTGCTTTCATCTATCGGCATCTAAGCCGGACGATGGGATGATGCAGGATATATTGGATGTTCTGACACAGACCGGCATCAACCCCTCCAAGGAATTTATGATTAACGGTACCCGCTTTGAGGCAGAGGGAGGGCAGCTCGGCATTAAGGGGGAATTTGCCAAAGGCAGCAAGATCTGGGAAAGGGAGGCCGCTTGGAGACGGGGAGCCATGCGGGAACTTCTGCATGACGAGTTTGGGATGAGTGACGAAGACATAGAGACGGCCATGGCCAAATATCCTTCGGGAGTGCCGAAGAAGGGGGATCGTGCGCCTTATTCCCACCTTGCGGACGAGAATGGCATTATAGAATATAACGGTGTAATATTTACTACAGACAACGAAAAGAGATGGCTCTGTCTGGGGGATATGAGCAATATGGCGAATGTCATCCGTATTCCGCTGAGCGAGGGAGGCTGTCTGATGGTGAACCGTGATTGTATAGGGGCTTTGGGGCAGGCTATCGGTATGTTTTCGCCGGAAGATATCAATCTGATTCTGCGGGCTTTAAAGATGGATGCCAAGATACAGGAGATGAAGAAAGAAATTGAGGAGATGGAAGACGGCATAGGAAAAAACAACGAGCAGCAGTATGCGGACAGCGCGGAAGAAGCACAGAAAGCAGCAAAGAAAAACGGAAATGCCGGAGGATTTAACGGATATGGGGTGAATGGGGAGGAAGAAGGGACATTTAAGCTGAAGGATTGGCAGTTGGCATTGCTGCTTGGGGACGATGAGAAAAAGTCCGGCGGGCTGGATGCTTGGTATGAACCAGTGATGGAATTAATCGGGAAAACGGAGGAAGAGAGAAATGAACGGGATTTCTGACACATATGGCACGCCCCGGACTGACGGATGCAAAGGCAGCAGGAAACGAGAAGCTGACAGCGTGCGGGACAATAAGGTGAGTGAATGGATGGACATCATCGCGGAACGGAAAGAAGAAATACTGGAAAAGGTGCGGAGAGGAGAGACGGAACATTCCATTCCTTTAGGTGCGGCATCTTTTACTTATAAACAGTGGAATAAGCTGATGAAGAATGTAGACCGGGCAATTGACGATATGCAGGAACGGATACAGGAAGATGAGGAAAAGGCGGAGGAGGCAGCTAAAAACGCGGAGAAAGATTCCGTCACGGCGGAAATGCTGGAAACGCTTTTAGGGATAGAATATGATGCGGAGAAGTGAGGAACAGCGCAGGCACAAAACCGAAAATTGATTTCCGGTGACAGTTCAGCTTGAATGTTGTGTTGAGAGGCGGACGCACGGGAGGGATTTTTTTGCGGAACGGCGGCAGCGGGAGTGCCTGTCCCGGTTTTCCGTGCACTTTTTCCGGCTGGGA
>CAJUIM010000076.1 GCA_910586275.1 uncultured Lachnospiraceae bacterium
CAAAAAGTACACTTTTTGGCAATAAAACATTTTATTCAACGGCTTACATATCGTTTATGGTTGGGGACAGTCCCCATATTTTTTTGCCCTCCGGTAAAATGAAGTCACAGACATGCCGCACAGTTCCGCGGCCTCCGTCCCGGCTATTTCGCCCATGGCCCATCTGTCATATACCCTCCTGAAATTGGGCGGCAGCGGATGTTCCGGCCTCCCAAACTGCACTCCGCGGATTTTTGCGGCCTCTATCCCCTCTTTCTGACGCTGCCTTATATTCTTCCTTTCGTTCTCCGCCACGAAAGACAGTACCTGAAGCACTATATCGCTTAAAAATGTCCCCATCAGGTCCTTCCCTCTTCTCGTATCCAGAAGCGGCATGTCAATTACCACAATATCGATTCGTTTCTCTTTTGTAAGTATTCTCCACTGTTCCAGAATCTCCTCATAATTTCTTCCCAGACGGTCGATGCTCTTTACATAAAGCAAATCCTCTGTCTTCAGCTTTCTCAACAAGCGTTTATACATAGGCCGCTCAAAGTCCTTGCCGGACTGTTTGTCCGTAAAAATATTTCCGGCCGGTACCTCCGCTTCCTTCATAGCAAGCAGCTGCCTCTCTTCATTCTGCTCCCTTGTGCTGACGCGCACATAACCATATACTTTTCCCATAAGATCACTCCTTTCCTGACTGCATTGGCTTACTCCGCCTTTTCCTTCAGGCAGGATAGCTTCCGTAAAGAGTATCTCACTTTTAGGCTCACTTTAAGCACAACATTTGACCTGCCGTTCATCCGGCGGCTCCGGCGCAGCCCACATCCTTTCCGCATTCCAGAACATATAAAAAAAGCCGATGCAGCCCGGCAAAAAATGCGGCATACATACGCATTCTTTGCCGGGCTGCATCGGCTGTCCCTATGTGCCCGTTCCGGGCAGCCGCTCACTTCCCTCCTACGGAAAGCGCGGCCGTCATCGCACCGGCCATAATGCCCAAATCGGATATATTGAAGATAATACGGGAAAGCCATTTCCATCTTACGCCAAAGCTGAAATAATCCACCACATATTTCCGTTTCAGCCTGTCATAAGTATTGCTGAACGCTCCTCCCAGCAGCATTGCAAGGCCTGTTTTCAAAGCCTTATTTCCTTTCGTTCCCAAAGTCAGCACAAAAAGCAGCGTCACCAAGACCGTCAGCCCCACCGACAAAGCCGCCACTGCCTGCTGCCTTTTCTGCCCCATATTGAGAAATGCGCCCCGATTATAATGTCGGCGCAGCCGGAGAAAGCCTTTCAGCCTGAACTGTTCCCCCTCTTCCGGGAAATTCCGTTCCACATAATTTTTAATTCGCAAGTCCCCGAAAAATATACTTGCCGCAATGAGAATATATACCATAGATCATCCTTTCCTAAAACATGCCTGCACATCCATTCCCCACATCCGGACTACCGCGTATCGTTTCACCGCTTTACATGATATTCACGCTATGCTTCCTCCCGCATTACACGCTGGTCGTTCCTGCAATGATTTCAAATGACCGTGCCACATTGAGCCTGCCGAATCCCCAGGAACGGTTAGGGTATATCACATCCAAATCCTTGACTGCCCCTCTTATAAAATACGACTTGACCTCCACGCTCTGAGCCAGCACATCGTTCCCTTCCACCACGGCCCACTGCATAAACTGCGCGGCCGCCCCGGCAGTGATTGCCACGGCCACACTGGAACCGCTCTTATTTCCTAATACCGTAGGCACATTTACGCCAGGTGCGGCAAAATCCGGCTTCAGCGTGCCGTCCCGCCCAAATCCTCTGCTGGAGTCAATATAAAAGCTATTATTTCCCGCATCATAGGCCGAAGGAGTAATGACGCTCCTTGCCACGGAAGGTTCCGTCAGTGTAGTATACGGAGAAGACCGCAGAAAATATGTGTCGGATTTCATAAACTGGGAAATAGGCAGCCACATATTAAATGCACCGTAGTCAATATCCCCCTGCACCGTAATATGGAAGGTCCATACGCCGGCCGTCGGCAGCGTGAACCGCAGCACTACCAACTCGTCCCCGGATCCTTGTTCCACCAGCACATGATCTATCGTAATCCGCGTCCGCGAATATACAAAGGAAAAGTTCCTTGTCTCCCGGCTTCTGAAATCCACGGTGGGAATCGTCTCACCGCCCGGCGACCGTATGGAAATGCTCATAATATTCGGCCGTTCTCCCCACAGTTCCATCACAAAACCCGGCTCGTTTTCCCCCACACGCATCTCTACGGACTGTTCCATGGTTGCGGCACTCATGGCAAAAAGGCTGTTATAGTGATGCCCCGTATTCCCTTCATTGCCTGCCGGAATAATGACTACCCGGTTCCTTTTTTCCGCTATCCGGCTTAAATAGCGGGATAGAACGGAATTCCCGGCATGATCTCCCCAGTTCGTCCCCATTGCAATACAGATAATTACGGGACGTTTACCTACCCTTGCCAATTCATCCAGATATTTCACCGCCATGCCGATATCCGTATCGCAATAGGCGGGAACCCCGTCGGGAATCATATAGTAATCCCGCAGGTACTGTTTCCCTTCCCTGCATTTTACCATGACAATATCCGCGTCCGGGGCGGCTCCCAGAAACATTGACCCGACCGTCGTATTTTTCCCCGCTGCCGCACTGGCCATGGCCGTCCCGTGGCCATCCTCATCGGTGGACGGCACAATGGATAGGGGATCCTCACTCTGCAGTGCCAAATTAATCTGTTCGTTCGTATACTCCGTGCCGAAGCAGAAACCCTCCGGAGGAGTGCCGTCCTGAATGGTCTGATCCCATATGGAAAAAATTCTGGATGTGCCGTCTTCCCTCCGGAATACATCCATGTCATATCGGATTCCGGTATCCACAAACCCTATGATGACCCCTTTTCCGGTAAGCGACAGAGGCGGACGCTGCACTTGCAGCACACCGGTCCGTGACAGGCTCATACTGTCAAACCCGCCTACCCTGCCGTCCTCGTCCTGCATCAGCCCATAAAGCTTGGGAATGGAATTATAAGTATAGAGGCTCACATTAATGGGCTGTGTCCCGACACGCCGGAAATAGAGAATTGCAAATTGCTCATCCAGCTTAAATGTGCAATAATCCATTCCTATCAAATCATCTTTGGTCACTATAAAATCTACCAATGCCTCCGCGTAGTCATTGGAAAGTGTCTGTTCCCTACAGGCCATACATTACCCACATATATTTTTTCTTATTATATGCCCTATCCTTCTATAACGTTCAGGTTATCCGCCGACTCCAGACTGTTGCTGCGTATATCGATAATAGGCCCTCCGGTGTTTTCAATATATTCCCTGGTAATCGTCACTCTGCCGATATTGTCGTCCTTCGGAATCTCATACATAATATCCAGCATAAATTCCTCAATAATTGCCCGCAGTGCCCTTGCCCCCGTATCTTTTTCCATAGCCTTATCCGCAATGGCTTCCAGCGCGCCCTCATCAAACTCCAGCTTCACCTCATCCAGTTCCAGCAGTTTCTGATACTGCTTCAATATCGCATTCTTCGGCTCCTTCAGAATCTTCACCAGCATCTCCTTAGTCAGTCCGTCCAAAGTGCAGATAATAGGAAGACGCCCTAAAAACTCGGGAATCATGCCGAATTTCCTTATATCCTCCACGGCGGCCTTACTCAGGATATTCTTTTCCTTATCATACTTATCCTTCAGATCCGCCCCATACCCTATGGATGTGCCCTTATTCAGCCTCTGCTTAATGATTTCCTCCAAATCGGGAAACGCACCGCCGCAGATAAACAGAATATTTTTTGTATTGATGGTAGTCAGCGGAACCATCGCATTTTTACTGTTGGCTCCTACCGGGACTTCTATCTCCGCCCCTTCCAGAAGCTTCAGCATCCCCTGCTGCACCGATTCCCCGCTTACATCCCGGGAATTGGCATTGCGTTTTTTCGCAATCTTATCTATCTCGTCAATAAAGACAATGCCTCTTTCCGCCTTCTCCGCATCATTTTCCGCCGCTGCCAGCAGCTTGGAAACTACGCTCTCGATATCGTCGCCGATATAGCCCGCTTCTGTCAGCGATGTGGCATCCGCAATTGCAAGCGGCACGTCCAACAGCCGTGCCAGCGTCTTTACCAAATAAGTCTTGCCGCTTCCGGTAGGCCCTATCATCAGAATATTTGATTTTTCTATTTCTATTTCATCCATTGTTCCCGTTGCCACACGCTTATAATGATTATAAACGGCAACGGAAATAATTTTCTTTGCTTTCTCCTGCCCCACCACATATTCATCCAACTGTGCCTTAATTTTGTGCGGTGCAGGAATATTGCGGATATCCAAAGCCGGCTCGCTCTTTTCTTTCGGCTTCTTTCTTTTCAGTCTCTGCTTATTGGGGATTCCTCCCTCTCCCTGCAAATCCGACAGATTTACAAAGCTGATATTGGGAAATCCCTGCCCTTTATTGAATCTGTCCAATTCTTCATTCCAGTTCATATTCCCCAGCATGCCCTGATAGTCAAACTGGCTGACTGTATCCATTGTCTTATGCATGCAGTCATTGCATACGGAGATATTGTTCGGGAGCTTGAACATCTTGCCTGTCTTGCTCTCCGGCCTGCGGCAAATGAAACATACATCCTCATATTCACTTTCTTTTTTCTGCCCTTCCCTGCCGTCCTCTTTCTTCTTTTGTCCTATCGCCGCAGAATCCTTATCCGTATGTCCTTCTCTGCTGTCCTCCCCTTCATCTGCAATGGCATCTTCGCCCTCTGTATCCTCTTCTTCATAGTCGTCTTCGCTGATTTCCTCATCTCCCAGATGAAGTTCCTCATCATGCAGCTCTTTCTCAAAATCTTTATGGTCAAAATCTCCCATTTCCACATATCCTTCCCTGCCCGCAGAATTTTCCTCTTTCCGGTGATAAACGGACTATCTTCCATTCATTATAATGCATAGCAAATCGATGCACAAGTGAACATTTTCTAAACTCTCGCCGGGCACGGAAACATGGGCACAGGCATAAAACCGAAAAATGATTTCCGTACCCACCGGAATCCGGGCATGGACTGCCGCCCGCCGTCCCGTCAAATATTTTAAGCAAAAAGTGCATGGAACCAAAAACCATGCACCTTTTACCTTCATCATCTCTTTTATTCAAATTTCTTCCCCAGAGTAACCGTAACTACCTTACTCTCCCAGCCTGTAGGGCTGCCGTACATAACCGTAATACCCACGGTATCCCCCACTGCATAGTATTCCATCACACGGAGCAAATCTTCGGAACTGTAAATCTTATTTCCGTCAAACTCGGTAATGATGTTCCCCTTCACAATGCCTGCCGCCTCTGCTCCCGTGCCTTCATATACCTGCGACACATAAACCCCTTTGGGCATGCCGTAATCTTCCGACATGGCATCCACTACCGTCAGTGGAGTAATGCCAAGGTATCCTTTATTTTCCTCCGTTACCTTTTCCCTTGTCTCACGCAGCATCAGATCCTCAATAATAGGCTTTGCCGCGGAAATCGGAATGGCATAGCCCATGCCTTCCACTGCGGAGCCGCCGATTTTATTGGAATTAATGCCTATCACTTCCCCTTTCATATTCAGCAGCGCCCCGCCGGAATTGCCCGGATTGATTGCCGCATCCGTCTGGATAAAAGAAGCCCCGTCATCCGTATTGGCCCGGATTTCCCCGTTGCCGGACAGGTCAATGACCCTGTCCAATGCACTGATTACCCCTACGGTCACAGACTGTCCGTAGCCCAAAGCATTGCCGATGGCAATGGCCGGCTCCCCTACGGTCAGGCTGTCGGAGTCACCCAAGGCGGCAACCGCAATAGCCTCTTTCGTAGCTTTTTCTACATTCTTCAGCGGAACCGCAATGACCGCCAGATCCATTTCCGGGTCGGAACCTTTCATCTGCGCCTCCACTTCCGCGCCGTCCACAAACTGTACAATGAGTCTATCCGCGTTTTCCACCACATGATAATTGGACACAATCAGCAGTTCCGTATCGCTTTCCCCTACCACAATGCCGGAGCCGGCTGCCGTAGATTCGCTTTCCAGCGTCTGGCCGAAATAAGACATCCGTTGCGTAAACGTATTATTAATGGATACGATAGCCGGCATGACTTCCGCCGCCACATGGCTCACGTCCATAACTGCCGCCAGATTCTGCCCGGCATCCCCTGCCGCCGGCTGCCCCTGGATTCCGGCTGTGCCTTCCGCCGTTTGTTTCGTACCGTCCCCAATCTGCTCTCCCGCATCCGCAATTTCCCCGGCCGGCCGATCCTCCGCCGCTTTACTTTCCTTTCTTTCCAGCAGCGCATCCGTTGCGGACTCTACCGCAAAAAAACCAAGGCCGGCGCAAATCCCGAAAAACAGCCCAAGGCAGACTGCCGCCAGGGCTTTTTTCCAAAAGCCGCTGCCCTTTTCTTTTTTCCCCCCTTTCTTCCTGCCGTCCGCCTGATAACCGTTTCCGCCTCCGTATCCTTCCCCATAAGAATTCCCCGCCGCGGAACCGTAACCGTTTGCCGTCTGATAGGATCCGCCGTAACTGCCGTAACGGTAACTGCCGGATTCTCCCGTACTGCTCTGGATGCCTGCCGTACCTCCTGCCATGCTGCCTATGGCTCCGCCGCTTCCCGATCCGCTTCCCGTCATGCTTCCCATGACCCCGCCGCTGCCTGTCGTGCTTCCCATGACTCCGCCGCTGCCTGACTCGCTTCCTGCCGCACTTCCCATGGCTCCGCCGCTTCCCGCCATGCCGGCAGACAAACTGCCCGCGGCTCCGCCCGCATTGCCGGCCGCTCCTATGCCTCCGTCCCGCTCCTGCCTGCCGGAGGCATCATAAGCATTATATCCGGGGACATTCTGACCGCTGAAATGACCGCTCTCCGTACTCACTTCCCTTGCCGTGCCGTCCACTACGTTTTTGTTATCATAATCATTCGGATAATTATTCCCATACATAGCCGTTACCTCTCTCCCATATTTTATCTTTCTGCCGGAAATCCGGCTTTTCGGATCTCCCGCTGCTTTTCTGTACTTTTGAATTCAGTATATGAGCGAAATGTGACCGTTTTGTGATAGAATTATGCGTTTTCTGTTAAAAATTGTGCTGCCTTAATTTTTACCTGACAATGAAAAAAATATGCCATGCAGTACCTCCCCCGCCGGTAATAATACCGGCAAAAGAATATACTGCATAGCACGGTCAAAAATTCTTTATGAAAATGTATCTTCCATCATGCGTTTCATTTCTTCCACCAAAGCCTGCACTTCCGGCTTCCACGGTTCCGGCTCTTCCTCCCTTTTTTCTGCCTCTGCCGCATTCTGCATTTCATAGCCTCCGGTCCGAAGCCCGTTGCCAATGAGAATGATATCCTTCCCGCCTGTTTCCACATTGTAAGTTATATCGTTATATTCGCACAGATATGCAAACTTTACGGTTTCCAAGTCTCCCCTTTCATTGACAAGCATTGTTCCCGGCCGGATATCCGCCGCCTGCCTGAGTCCCTGTGCGGTTATCATCGGATGCGTCCGGGAAACCCGGATGCGGCTTCCCTCTTCCGTCTCAATCACTGCCAGCTTCTCTTCCTCTCCCGACACCATGCCTGTCACTTTCACATTCCCGCCGGACGGGGAATACAGGCTATCGCCGGCCTTAATATCACAGATCCGCTTCCTGCTGCCATCCCCCATACGCAGCCATGTATCTTTCGCAAAACAGCCCCAGCGTACGGACACATAAGGAATATAGACATGCGTGCCTTCCGCCGAAAAATATTCCCCATAGCTTTTTTGAGAACTGGAAATCTCTATCGGGATATCCCTTAAATTTTCACTTGTCTTTGAACCGATGGCATATCTGACGTAGAAGCTGGCACGGAGATTCAACGATGTTTTCACGCTAAAATCGGAAACATCCAGCTTGGCAAGCCAGTCTTCGGGAAATTTGAACTTCAGCTTATGTTCATCTGTTCCGTCCACAGAAAAGCAGTTTTCAATGGACTGTTTATAAAGAACCGTTCCATTGTCCGAAAATCCGAATTCAATATTGGCTGTATGGGTTCCTTTCGCATATCCTACCGGAAAATGGGCATCCGAAAAGATAATCTCTCCTTCCAGAGGGAAATTAATCGGCACCTTTTTGTCCGTCTCCTTACATTCCGGATATTTATAGTCTGCCGTTTCCCCCTCCTGTTCATCGCGCCCATATAATACAATGAGCGGATCGTTCTTTTTCTGACTTTTATCGCAAGGATGCACTAATTCAAAGGACTTTACTACCGATGCAAAGCCCTCACAGATAAATGTGCCGGATTCCGCAGGCTCCGTCACCATCTTTCCGTCCTCTGTAATATAGCAGCAATCCACATGGCTTACCAATATCCTGTCCGTACGTCTCTGTATATCTTCGAAGCTTGCCCGCAGATTCTTGCTTACCTCGTCCCCCGCCGACGTATGCTCGGCATACAAAGCATAGGAATCGATTTCCTGTTTCGTTTCCTTTTCATACAGATTGGCAATGATAGACACATAAGGCAGCCTTTTCTTTGTATGCAGATACCCTTCGCTGGTAATCTCATCCTCCAGCCCACCTGCCCCTCCTCTTGTCAAAGAAGAAGTATGATAGCCTATCGGCCTGGCCGCCACTTGAATCGGCAGCATATCGGGATCCTGTTCCTCCTTCAGGCTGCCCTTCCGCCCCGCCGCATCTGCCTTTGATCTCTGATACGCCTGATAAACCAGCGGATAATGCTCCCTCACATGTTGCTCTCCCCCGAAGCATGACCAAAAATAATCCTCATATTCCTGACGGAAAAACCCCCCTTCGCCACCTTCTCTTTTTCCGGAAAAAACAGGCAGCTTCTTCGGCTTAAACTCTACGATTTTCTGCATGATTCCCCTCCCTTATTTTTCCTCTTTCACTGTAAAGGCGCCTTTTGCGCCAAAGCTGCCCTGGATGCCCTTTGTGGCAGTGTCTCCGCCCTGACCGTGCTGACCGCCGCCGCTTCCGTTCCCTCCTTCTCCTGCTTTTCCTGCGGAACCTCCGCTGCCGCCGGGGGCAGCCACATTATCACAGATAATTCCGCTTCCCGTACTGGTTTTATATGTAACGGTCAGCGTGCCGCCGTCTCCGCCTTTGCCGCCGTCTCCGCCGTTCCCGCCTGCGCCGCCGTTTCCCCCGTTGGTTGTGCCGGAGCCTCCGTTCCCTCCGTTCCCGCCGGAACCGCCGTTTCCTCCGTCCCCGCCTTTGCCGCCGGTATTTAAAATCGTAATATCGCTCTTTAAGTCCCCGATATGCAAATCAAGGGTAGGCCCCCTGTCCCCAGGCTGCCCCGGAGAACCTCCTGTCCCCGGGTCTCCGTTCCATCCGTTAGAACCGCTGCCCCCATTGTCCCCGCATCTTCCGTTTGTCCCGTTTTCTCCCGGCGCGCCGTCCGCTCCTTTCACATAAATATCATAGGCACCGTTGCGCCGGCTGCCCGCATCACTGTCCAGCGGACTCTTTCGGATCAGTTCATCAATGGTAAATTTCATGGAAATGCGGAATTCTATATACCCTCCCGGATACAGCGTGACCGTGCCGTATTCCCTCAGGCATGCTGTGGAATCTACAATAAGGGGAGCATTTTCCGTTACGTCAATACTTACCTTCGGTGTTGTTTTTGCATCCATTCCGTTTTCTCCTCTCTCTTCGTTCAGAAATCGTTTTTTACAACTTTTTTCAGTGCCGCTAAGAACATATCCGGAGCAGCGGCCTGTCTTCTCTCTTGCAGACAGCCGCCCCCTAGATTTATTGCCATACCGTAAACCCTTTTGCCCATAACATTAATATGGAAGGGGAACGAACCCAAATCGGTGAAGCAATACCGGCTCTTGCCAATACATCCACCGCATATGTAGTACAGTTATTCGTTATAAGATTAAAGTACTGGCGTCTGCTTGTCCTATCGCCCTGCGGAAGGATCAAATTGTGGTACATACCACCCGATACCTTGATTCTTCGATATTCCTCAATATTCTTCTTAAAATACTTGTTTTTCAGCAGGCGTTTCTCGGATTTTCCCCCCGGTCTGCTCGGCCTATGGTCAGTGCCCTTTCGTAATTTAGTCCACACTCCATGTTCGTCTCTTCCGTAATACTCCTTCCAGACAGACGCATGGCTGACCTTACCCTCAATGTGGTTCCGCCCCACTCCGATTCTTTCCGTCCTTGCCCCACCGGCACCCATGGCATGGGCATTGCGCAGTCCATGTCCCAAGCCTCCGATGCCGCTCATGATGCCGCCCGTCAAAGCACCCACCCATAAGTTCGTTCCGATATGATCCGCAAAGCTTTTCCCGTGAACAACATTAAGACAGCCATTGGTAATGACACCGTCTGCAGCGCCCACCACCACTCCTACCCCAATGTCCACAATATAGCTGGACACGGCGGCACTGCAGGAGCCAATCGTGAACCCGGCAGGAAATGCCGCGCCTGCACCTGCCCCAATCATTCCGAATACGGCACCGGCCCCCGCATTGATCAGGCAGTCCTTCCAATTGAAATCGCCCGTAATACTGGATGTTACGGCATAAATAGCCGTACCCATACCGGCCCCGATCAAAGCGGATGCCCCTAAGGTTGCGAACACCGCGCCCACCGGACTTGCCATCCCCGCCGTACAGACCGACAAAGCGGCTCCCGCCACCACCAGCAGAAAGCCTGCCACTCCGGCCAGCGCAGACCAGTCGGAATAAGCTCCGTCCGGATCCAGATAATTGACCCAATCGGAAGCCCCGTACAGATAAGGGCTGGCAAACTGGCTCTCCGGATCTATGCTCAGAAACCTTCCTGACAGCGGGTCATACCATCTGGCCCGCAAACGGTACAGGCCGCACGGCTCCAGTACATGCCCGGCAAACCGCAAGGGCAGGCAGGCAGCCGCCCCGGCCTCCTCCCAAATCTTTCCCAGATAGCCTCCAAACGGCAGATAATGGTATGCGGCACACAGCTTTTCCCCGTCATAAACTGCCCGTACGGAATCTCTCTGATCTTTCAGCAGATAATAAACAATGCCGTTACGGATCTGGGCAAAAATACCGTTCACACCACGCACACAGATACAGACCGTGCCGTCCGGCTCCGTACGGCTCAGAATCTGCCCCTCGCCGTCCAGCAGGAAGTAAGTACGGCCGCTGTCATCCTCACAGGCAGCTGCCCCATTGGATGCATTATAAAAATAGCGCATCCTTCTCTGTTCCGTCTCCAGCTCCGTCAAAGTCTGAAAAACAGGATCATATCTTAGCAAAGTCCCCTGACCGGAACCGGACATTCCGGTGACCATGCCGTCGGGCGCATAGTCATACTGCCTGTCCCCCAGCTGCCGCAGCCGATTGGTTCCCGCCCCATAAAGAAGCACGGCATCGTTAATCCGCAATGCATTCCCGTTTCCGTCATAAGCATATTCCCATGCCTGTTGCCCGCTTTCGGCAGATTCTTGTTCAAGGCCGGATATCTGCACCGCTGCCTGGCCCAGCCTGCCCAGTCCGTCATAGGCATAAGAATACCGAACCTCTTCTGCAACTTCAGGCGGCAAGGCGGACGGCTGAAGGAAAGCCGATGTTTCCTCTGTAATTCGTCCGTTCTTCTGCCCTGCTGTCTGATATGACAAGGTATGGCGGAAATACGGATCCTTTATTTCCGTAAGCCAATGGCAGGAATTATAAGCATACTCCCTTTCCAGCCGCCCCGGCCCGTCCGGCGCGAAGACTTCCTTTCCCAAGCCCCCTTCCGGCCGGTATTCATAGCGACACAGACATAGACTGCCGTAATTCACCGACACCATGCGTCCCTGCAAGTCATAGCGATAAGATATCTCCTGCCCGCCGGCAGGGCTGAGCCGCTGACATACCATATTGCCGTTTTCGTCATATTCCGACCATACCGACTCCTTATGCCCGTCCGTCTCTTGCTCATGGCAGACAATGTTCCCATGCCTGTCATAAGAAAATGTTTCCGTCACCGTTACGCCGTCCTGTACGGAACGGCACTTCCAAAGCCTGCCCAGCAGCAGCGGATCTCTTCCGTCACCGTCATACTCCATCCGGCGTTTCCATACCGCCCCTTGAGGTGCTCCGGCGCATGGTTCCCAAGCCAGTTTCTGCATGGCCTTCCCGTCCCAGGTTCCCGCATACATTCCCACTTCCGTTTCCCGCCCCATCCAATCGTAAAGATGATAGACGATACATCCGTCCTCTCTGTTGCCGGCACTTTGCGAAAAACGCAGCCGCCCCAGCCGGTCATATGCGGTATAGGAAGTGCCGCTGTCCGGCGTTGTCTTTTCCGTCTGATTTCCCAGAAAATCATAGGATGCCTCTATGGCCAATACATCGTTTCCGCTTTCTCCCACACCAGGCAGCCGAATCCGAAGAAGATTCCCCCTGCTGTCATACTCATAGCGGGTACTGCAAATCTGGCCGTCCGGCCCGGTTTCGGTCACTGCTATCCGATTGTCCATCCAGTCATAAACCGTGGCCGTCACTTTTCTGTCCGGCTCCCGCACCGTCTCTATCCGGCAGCCGGCAAAGTTTTCCGTATCAGCGCACTGTTTCTTAACCACCGGCGCCGCTTCCACGGACTCGCCGCGGATTGCAAAATCGGCACCCGGCTGCCCGAATGCCCTGGCACGCGGCTCCGCACATTGCAGCCAGACCATCCTTGTGTATGGATAGCCCTCGTCCGCTGGGTAGGCATCCGCCGCTTCCCCTTCCATAATGCCGCTTACCCAGTCGAAAGATTTTACGAAATCTTCCCGGTAAGCCCAAAGCGCACCCTCTGTCTCGGCCTGTTTTGTCTTAACGGCTGCCTGTCCCAATTCGTCATAAAGCGTCTGCGCGGTGATTACACCTTTTTCCGTCACTACCTGATCCTGCAATGCCCTGCCTACATAATCCTGATAGGTAATCTGCACTTTCGGCCTTCGGCAAAGTCCCAAAGCCGTCAGGCTGCAGGGAGCAGAAAAGGATAATTCCAGTTTCTGCAGTTCCTGCGGCTCCACTTTCCGGCCAAAAATTTCCCTGCCTTCCGCCCACAGTCCCAAACGTCCGCCCACAAACAGCAAATGGCAGTTAGCCCCTGCGGACAATACATTTCTGCCGCCGTCATATTTCCTATCCCCGTCCAGAAGAGTCCATACATAGTCTTGACAGGAAATTTTCACCGAATCCAGACAGATAGAGAAGGCACCGCATGCATCCCCCCATTGCAGATAAAGCAGGAAAGCATTTCCCGGCGGTTCCTTCCAAGTAAGAGTGCCTGAACCATCCTTCTCCGAATCCAGACAAAGCTTTCCGCCCTCCGTTTTCCAACTGCCCTCTGCCTGCCAATGACGCAGGAAATCCGAACCGCGGCGGAAGTTTGCAAGCACCCCTCCCTGCGGCATTTCCACTGCCATCACTTCGTCCGGCCGTTTCCTCCCATGCCCTTCCGTATAGCGCGTACAGCTGCGGAACACACCGTCCCCAGAAGCGCAGGCAACCGGACGCAGGCGTGCGTCATACTGCAGGATCTGTCCGCTTCCCACGGTAGGATGTTCCGCCAGCTGCAGCATTGTATCCGGATCGTAGACATAAAGCGTACCCGGGCAGCCGGCCAGTGTCAGTGCCACAATATCGATCCGTATGCTCGCTGCCGCAGGCGCAGTCAGCCGCAGCGTGACCGTCCCGGTTCCGTCCGCCTCCCAATCCGGCGGCAGGAAAGAAATCTCCTGCTTCTGCCATACTCCTCCCGTTGCCGCCAACGGATATGATATCTTATGTTCCTTCCTCCCGGATGAAAAAGACAGTTCCGCCGTACCGGCATCTTCCTGCTTTTCCGCCGTTTTCAGAGCCAGAGAAAGCAGCAGCGGCATATCAAAGCGGCTGATCGGAGTGCGGATTGCCGCCTGCATCCCCGGCCTTAATTCCAGACAGCAGCTCCCGCTATAGCACTCCTCTTCCGTCAGAAACGCTTCCATCCCTGCCCTGCCGCCTTCCCAGACATCCAATTCCTCATACGGCTCAAACCCGCAATATATGGGCTGCATACCTGCCGCGCCCGAAAAACCGAATACCACGAACCGGCTGTCCTTATCATATCCGTAAAAATCATGCAGCCCGTCCTGGCCGGCGGACTCCGTCACCTCTCCCTTCTTTCCGCGCCTCAGCACGCAGTTTTCCATAAACCAGCCTGCCTGCCCCGGCCGAAAGCCAAACGCCGCCTCCCCGGTTCCGTCAAACCGCCAGTCAGAGGCTTCTCGCCAAATCCCGTCCTCATTTTCTTCCCAAAGAACCCCTGTGGCTTCCAATATGTTTCCGGCCGTCTCCGCCGCTTCCTCTGTTCCGTTCCCCTGTCCCGTTCTTCTCTCTTCCGTCTTTCGGCTCATTGCCACGGCATCATAAAGATGCGCTTCCAAAAGCGGCGGATAAATCTCCCAAGCATACGTCTGGCTTTGGCTGATTTTTATATTTCCCGCCCCGTATTTTGTAATTTTTCTGGCCTGATAAAAGCGCGGCTCATACTCCGTCTCAATTACGGTTTCCACAACTGTCCGTTTCCCGCCGCATTCCCGATTTTCCGTTGCGTCATAAGGTTCCAGCCATGTCTGCTTCACCGTTTTCGTTTCCCGGATGCAATACCCATGCCGGTCCATGGCATACAGACGGGTATACGATCCCGTGACAGGCTGCCCCTCCCCGTCATAAGTCACGCTTCGGAACAGCCGCCCTGCCATATGGGAATAGAACTCTTTTGCATTTGTGGACGGTTCTTCCTCATATTCGGCATACGGGGAATCCGGCGGCAATCCGTTATAAAACCGATGTTCCGTATAGCCAAAAGATTTACCTCCCCCTTCCGGATAAACCCGTACCGCCGCAAAAGCAGGCGTGCCGTTTTCCAAGCGGGCGGACTCCGCCGCATATCCCAACCGGTATCCCTGCCTGCCGAATCCGGTGTCCAGAATTGCCCGGGATACCACATGCGCTTTCTGAAGGTCATGGTACTGACGGTCCGCCCCCAGATAATGCAGGCAGATAGCCGCCTCTTGAGAAGACGAAGGCTCCATATAGGTAAAAAACGCATTTGCACGCACCATCGCGGAATAATCCAAGACACATCCCTGCCCGCGGAAGCGGCAAGTCTCCTGCGGTTGTTGATTGTACAATGACAATAAGACCGTCTCATCCGCCGTTCCGTTCCCATACAGCAGGCAGCTTGCGTCCGGTGCTGCCTGCAGGCTGCTTAAGTCTGCATCTTCGGGAAATTGCCAGACCTTTTTCCAGCATTCGTCCGAGCCACGGGCAAACAGCTTATTTCCCAAAACCGCAAAGTCCCCAAAAACCAAGGGTACGCACAGCAAACCGTTATCCGCCATTTCCTCCGAAAAAGGTGCGCCGTCCGCAGTCCATCCCTGCCTATACGGATCAAAACGCATCCCCACAAAACGCTGCCTCCCGTCCCTCCGCTCCACGGCCAGTGCCAGATCGCTGCCGTAAGCATAGCGGTATTCCCCTCCGCCCACCGGCTCCAACAACGTACAGAGATTCCAGCTTCCCGGCGTATAACGCAGCGCGGTGTGCGCAAACCCGATAACCGTATCCGTATTTACCGCATACAGAATGGGATTGTTCACGTCCGGTTCCTGATATACCTCAAAAGAATCCACATCCGCAAACGAAAAATCCGTTCTCCAGCGCAGCAATATGATTTCCGCATGGAACCGGTTTGTCTCCGCCGACAGGAAAACCGCTCCCGCCTGACCCTGCCCCACCGACCAGACCGCCTCCTGCTTAGACAGTGCAAGTTCTGCTTTCATCCCCCGGGTATGGCTTTCCCCCTCTTTCCAGACATGGCTTTCGTCCGCATAAAAAGAACGCAGCAGCAGCCGGCAGCCGTCCTTCTCATAAAAAGCCCCGAACAGACAGCCCCTTCCGGCTCCCAATGCCGCAAAATCATAGGGCTCCTGCGAGAATGACTGCCAATGCCAGCCGTTATCCATATAGTCAAACTGTGCAACCTCCAGCAAAGCCTGCCTGCGATACTGAACCGCGAAAAAATCCGGCCCGCAGGCCAAGGCAGGCTCTTCCGTTTCCGTCGGCAGCACATGCTCCTCCGCATACCATTCAAACCGCCGTACGGGATTTCTCTTTACCAGCCGCACCACATAAGATGCCTGTCCCGGATCATAATAAACCGCAGCAAAAAAGCCCTGCCCCGTCAATACGCGTAACTGCGGGAAAATTCCTTCCGCAAAGCATTCCGGTTCATACAGATGCCAGCCCATATCCCAGTATAAAACCTGAAGCTTCACATATTCCTCCCGCCGGTACAGCAGTACCGTAAAATCCTCCCCATGGATTAACCGAACAGTCCAATCACTGCCCGGAGGCGTTAATTTCAGGCTGCCGATGCCTGACGGAAACTCCTTTTCCTCATAATCATAGCAGATAGACTCCCCCAGAGGATATGCCACACAGGAAAGCGCACCGGGCAAGCTGCCGTCTTCACCGTTTCCGTAAAAAAGCCGCAGCGGAGGCTGTTCCGTGCCGTCCGCTCCTGCCTGCGTCACGGAAACCAACAGTCTTTTCCTATCTCCCGTTTCTCCTGCCAAACTCCGCAGTTCATACCCCAGTTTCTGAATATACTGCACGGTACCCGTGATGCCTTTCACCACAATCTCATCCAGATAGCAGTCCTCCCACTGGCACTGAAAAGCATTCTGCCCTCCCGCCGACCGATGCATCGGCTCATATTCCTCCGTTTCCTTCGGCCGGTAGAAAAATTCCGCCCTTTCCCCATAGCCTGAAATCACCTCCGCCAAACGGATTGTCCGTGTATAGGCGGAATCTCCCAACGGTTCCTTCACATTTTCGTAACGATAAAGCAAACAGCTCTTATTATAGCTTTCCACCTTAGACAGACACCAACCCGCCGCCCAAGGCTCTCCGCCGTTATTCACCGCCGCCCCTGCCCAATTGTCCCAGCACAGTACCGTCTCTATGCTGTCCTCCGTTCCGCCATACACCCATATGCTGCCGTCCTCTTTCCTAATCTTCCAACAGGACAATTCTTTCCCGGTCCCCTCATAAAACAGAAACTGCCAAAGGGGATGCTCCACCGAAAGAAATTCCACGGCATCTTCCGTTCTCCCCCTCCTATACAGCGGATACTCCCCGCCTTCCCCTGTCAGGAAAAAATCGGACTGATAACTTTCCCGGACGGCACGGTTTCCGGCCACGATACGCGCCACCGGCATTTTCCACCCGTAACCCAGCACGGAAGGAACCTCACTTCTATTATTCAGTTTACCCTGAAATTGCACAACCCCCTGATAACTTGCCTGCACACTTACAGACAGACCGTCGCGCCCCGACAAAGAAACAAGAGAAAGCGGAAATGCCACAGCCCCATGATACAGATTCACCGTATCCAAAACATGATTCCCCGTGCTGCTGCCCCTCTGCCCCATACGAAAGGCACCGCCCGCACTGCCACTCTCCAGATATGCCATATGATTTCCCCCTTTACCACATATTCCATCCTATTTTTTGACTAAATATCAACTTTTTCGATATTATACGATTCTTGTGGCAATATGTCAATAATTATCGCACAATTCATGCGGCAAACGTAACAGTTCAGCCTGAATGTAATGTTGGGAGGCGGACGCCCGTGCATGAGTTTTTTTAGTGGCCGGCAGCAGCGAAACTGCCTGTCCCGGTTTTCCGTGCACTTTTTTCGGCCGGAGGTTTCTAAGCAG
>CAJUIM010000077.1 GCA_910586275.1 uncultured Lachnospiraceae bacterium
TTGCAGAGTATCAAACATAGAAAACACTATGTTTTGACCCCAGCATCATGTCATTGCGTAAATGCCGGGTTTCTGTCGGACGAAGCCTGCGGGGAAGGATGGTTCACAGGGGCAATGATCGGTATATGCTGCCAGGATCTGACCGGGTTTGGAAAGTATGCGGATTTTGACTTTTTTGAGGTAAAATAACCGCGGACGGAAAAATCAACTATGAAAAGGGAATGCTTAGTGCTGCGGCATAGGCATTCCTTTTTGCAGGTGAGAAAATTGAACATTAAGAAGGCGGATGAATGTCAAGCTTAACAAATATTTTTCGGCATATTGTACGAATCGGAAATTTGTAGGACATTTTCTATTGAAGTAAGCCGAATATGTGGTAAAATAAAAAATGCACCGGTAAAAGGGGCAGTGGCATTGGCTTTGTTCCGGCTGCTTCATGGAGGGAGCGGCAGGTGCATGCGAAGGAGAGGATCCAGACATAATATTGGGAGTATAAAGAAAAACCATAAATTCAGATTTGGCCTGATGGAGGAAAAAGGATTTACGAAGGGAGAACATGGTTATGGAAGTCATTACAGGCGGCGTGGCTGCGGCAAAAGGATTTGAGGCAGCCGGATATGAGGCGGGGATAAAATACGAGAACAGAAAAGATATGGCTTTGGTTTACAGTCAGAATCCTTGTGTGGCAGCAGGGGTTTTCACCAGTAATGTGGCAAAGGCGGCACCGGTGCGTTGGGATAAAAATGTAGTCACCAATTCCCCTTATGCGCAGGCGGTCATTGTGAATACGGGCATTGCCAATGCAGGCACCGGAACGGCAGGATATAACTGCTGCAGGCAGACGGCGGAATGCGTAGCGGAAGGGCTGGGCATTCCTTTGGACAGTGTGCTGGTAGCTTCCACGGGCGTAATCGGCATGCAGATTCCCATGGATAAGATAACGGCGGGAATCGGAAACCTTATCGGCATGAAAACGGCAGGGGAACAGGCAGGGACAACGGCGGCGACTGCCATTATGACCACGGACACGGTGCCTAAGGAGGCAGCAGTCCGTTTGGAAATCGGCGGGAAGACGGTAACTGTCGGGGGGATGTGCAAAGGTTCCGGCATGATTCATCCGAATATGTCAACGATGCTGGGTTTTGTCACCACGGATCTTGCAATTTCCAAGCAGCTTCTGCAGGAAGCCCTGAGCATGGATGTGCAGGATACGTTCAACATGGTGTCCATAGACGGGGATACCTCCACCAATGATACGTTGATTGTATTGGCTAACGGCATGGCCGGAAATGAAGAGATAATAAATAAAGACGATAATTATTATAAATTTTTGGAAGCGCTCCACTATGTCAACGAGACGCTGGCAAAGAAAATGGCAGGGGACGGGGAAGGAGCCACTGCTTTGTTTGAAGCAAAGGTAATGAACGCGAAATCGAAAGAGGAAGCCAAGCTGCTGAGCAAATCCGTGATCTGCTCCAGCCTGACGAAAGCTGCGATTTTCGGTCATGACGCCAATTGGGGACGGATTTTATGCGCCCTTGGCAATGCAGGGGTGTCTTTTGACCCGGATAAAATAGACATTTATTTTGAGGGGGAAAGCGGCAGGATACAGATATGCAAAGAAGGAGTGGCCGCAGATTACAGCGAAGCGGAAGCCACGAAAATCCTTTCCGACCCGGAAGTGCGGGTCTTGGTAGACATGAAAATGGGGGACGCACAGGCCTGTGCCTGGGGATGCGACCTGACTTACGATTATGTAAAGATTAATGCGGACTACCGTTCTTAAGAAAATCTGCATATGCTCCGGCAGCTGCGGACGGCAGGTTTATTTCCCTGATGTCCATTGCCTGCGGCAGGGCGTTGATTTTCGGACGGGCAGCAGGCGTTTCGGCGGAACAGTAAGGGAGATACAGTGATGGACAAAGATATGACCGAGGTTATGAAAAAAGCGGAAGTGCTGATTGAAGCCCTTCCTTATATACAGAAATTCAACCGTAAAATCATAGTGGTAAAATACGGTGGGAGTGCCATGAGCAATGAGGAACTGCAGAAGAATGTCATCAAGGATGTGACTTTGCTGAAGCTGGTTGGCTTTAAGCCGATTATTGTCCACGGGGGCGGCAAGGAAATCAGCCGGTGGGTCGGTAAGGTAGGGAAAGAGGCGCAGTTCGTCAACGGGCTGCGTGTCACGGATGCGGAAACTATGGAAATTGCAGAGATGGTACTTTCCAAAGTGAATAAAAGTCTGGTTACCATGGTGCAGGAACTGGGAGTGAAAGCGGTGGGCATCAGCGGGAAAGACGGAGGCCTGCTCACGGTGGACAAGAAGTATTCCGACGGCAAGGATATCGGCTTCGTAGGCGATATTAAGGAAGTGAATCCTAAAATACTGTATGATTTACTGGAAAAGGATTTCCTGCCTATCGTGGCGCCTATTGGCTTGGACCGCCATTTTAAGACATTCAATATCAATGCCGATGATGCTGCATGTGCCATAGCAAAGGCAGTGCAGGCGGAGAAACTGGCTTTCCTGACGGATATTGAAGGGCTTTATAAGGACATTGACGATAAAAGTTCTTTTATTTCAAGGCTGCGTGCTTCCGAGGCCGACCGGCTGATTGCGGATGGCTTTATCGGCGGCGGCATGCTTCCCAAGCTGACCAACTGTACATCGGCAATCCGCAACGGAGTGAGCCGTGTGCATATACTGGACGGAAGGATTCCCCATTGCCTGCTGCTGGAAATATTTACGAACCATGGAGTGGGCACTGTTTTGCTGAAAGACGAAGACGATATAGAGCATATCTGAAAAGGATTCGGGATAGATAGGAAGACTTGAAATAGGCCGGGTGATGCCCGGTCTGAAAAGAGACACTGTTCACATACGGAAGGGCATGGGAAAAGCGGAATGGACGGAAGGAACGGAAGGAATAATGGTACGGATGGAATGAATGGAATTAGCGGAATGAAACAATACATAGAGGAAGCGGAGCAAGTGCTTCTCCATACCTACAACAGGTATCAGATTGTGCTGGACCGGGGAGACGGAGTGCATTTGTATGATCTGAACGGCAAAGAGTATTTGGATTTTGCGGCGGGGATTGCCGTATTTGCTTTAGGGTATCATAATAAGGCTTACAACGATGCCCTAAAGGCACAGATCGATAAATTAATCCATACTTCCAATTATTATTATAATGTGCCTGCGGTGGAGGCCGCCAGGAAAATCAAAAAAGCATCGGGGATGGATCGGGTATTTTTTACCAACAGCGGTGCGGAGGCAGTGGAGGGAGCCATTAAGGCGGCCAGGAAATATGCTTATCTGAAAGACGGATGTGCCGATCATGAAATCATAGCCATGGAGCATTCTTTTCACGGAAGGACGTTCGGGGCACTGTCTGTAACAGGGAATCCCAAATATCGGGAGGCCTTTGAGCCGATGATCGGCAATGTGAAGTTTGCCCGGATGAATGATTTCGGCAGCGTGGAAGCGTTGGTGAATGATAAAACGTGTGCTATTATATTTGAAACCGTACAGGGGGAAGGCGGAATCTATCCGGCCGAAAAGGAATTTATGGAGCAGGTCAAGTCACTTTGCGAAGAAAAGGATATCCTGCTGATTTTGGATGAGATACAGTGCGGCATGGGGCGTACCGGATATATGTATGCATGGCAGAAGTACGGCGTGAAGCCCGATATTATGACGACGGCGAAAGCGCTTGGCTGCGGCATCCCGGTAGGGGCTTTCCTGATGACGGAGAAGGTAGCGGCTCATTCCCTGTCCAGCGGGGATCATGGGACGACTTACGGCGGAAACCCTTTGGCTGCCGCCGCGGTGGGCAAAGTGCTGGATTTATTTGAAGAGAACCATATTACAGACCATGTGAAGGAAGTGGCTCCGTATTTGGAGGAGAAACTGGAGGAACTGGCAGAGAAGCATGATTTTATAGAATGCAGGCGCGGCGTGGGTCTGATGCAGGGACTTGTATTTCACAGGCCGGTGGGGGATGTGATTGTAAGGGCTTTGGAAAACGGATTGATTTTAATTAATGCCGGGACAAACATTATCCGTTTCGTGCCGCCCTTGATTATTACCCGGGAAGATGTGGATACTATGATCGAAAGGCTGGAAAGAAGTTTGGTTTGAGACAGAAAGGCGGACAGAGGAGAAGAGCATGGGGCTTAAGAAAAGAATTCTGACGGCAGCTGTACTGACATGTGCGGCTGCCGCCGTATTGCTGATAGGGGTTTCGGGAAAGAATGTCAGTGAGGAGAGGGAGGAATCGATTTTTGCAAGACAGAAGGAAACCCTCTATTTCTGGTATGCGGATGCGGCATTGACCGATTATCTGAACAGTGCGGCAGTGGCTTACGGAGAAGAGCATGACGACGTAAGGGTGGTTCCGGTACTTGCGTCCGGCTTGGAATATCTGGAATCCATCAATAAGGCTTCCATTCAGTCGGAGACGCCGCCGGATTTGTATATTGTCAGCAACGATTCCTTGGAAAAGGCTTTTCTGGCAGGGCTGGCAAGCCCGGTTTCGGAAAGCAGATGGAATGCGGTGAAAGAAGATTATCCGGATGCGGCCCGTTTGGCAGTGACTTATAAGAACAAGGCGATAGGCTATCCGTTTTATTTCGAGACTAGCGCGCTTCTCTATAACAGAACTTATTTGGAAGATTTTGCGAGGAAGCAGATCGAGGAGGAGCAGGATGCGGCCGCCGCGGAAGAAGCCATGGCACAGTTGGAAGCCAACGGTCCGGAAGGCAGCGGGGAAGCCGGCGGGCAGCCGGCGGACGGCCAGGAATCAGCAGACAGCGGGCAGCCGGCAGATGGGGCGGAAGGGGACGGCGGATTTGACCGAGAGGTGGAGGAACGGGTAAAGTCCATGCTGCCCGATACCATTGACGATATCCTGAATTTTGCCAATGAATATGACGCGCCGGAGCAGGTGGAGGCCATATTCAAATGGGATGTGACGGACATCTTTTATAACTACTTTTTTGTCGGCAACTATCTGAACGTGGGAGGCAGTGCCGGGGACAGCACGGAAAATATGAATATCTATAATCGGGATGCCATTGACTGCCTGAAAGTATATCAGGATCTGAATCAGTTTTTCTCCATAGATACAAAGGAAATCAGCTATGAGGGAGTGCTGAATGATTTTATGGCAGGGAAGATTGTATTTACGGTGGCAACCACGGATTCGGTGGCGAAGCTGGAGGAAGCGAAGGGAAACGGGACATTTGCCTATGAATACAGCATCGCAAAGACACCGGATATCAATGAACGGCTGCTCACCCGTTCTTTGTCCGTGACAAATTGCGTGGTAGTCAACGGATATTCCGACAGACAGGAATTGGCTTCGGATTTTGCCCGTTTCCTTACCTGTGATTATACGGACACGCTATATTCCAGAACGGGAAAGGTGGCGGCCCGCTATGGCGTGGACTATGGGAACGGCAATCTGCAGCAGTTTGTCAGTGAATACGAGATTTCCGTGCCTATGCCGAAGATGGTGGAAACAAGCAATTTCTGGGTGGAACTGGAGATAGCGTTTGCCCAGATTTGGGACGGTGCGGATGCCAATGGGCGGCTGAAGGAACTGTCGGAGCAGATTATGACCCAGGTTACCGGGGAGCCTTATATGGAGACGGCAATAGAGGAAGAGACAGAGGAAGAGGAAGAGGTGGAGTACTTGGATGAAGATGCTTTGCGGGAGGAAGCGCAGAGCGAAAGTATGTCTGAATAAAATTAGGGTTCCGGCGTTTTTTTAAGTTCGGCGGACAGTGAATAGAAATCCGGTCATATGGGTAAAAATATTAAGGCAGGCAATGACTGTAATTATAATATTTTGGAGGACCCATATGATTGGATTTTTTATTGCATTAATTTCGGGAGCGTTGATGAGCGTGCAGGGGGTGTTCAATACACAGGTAACGAAGTCCTCAAGCATTTGGACGGCAAGCGCGTTTGTGCAGTTTACGGCGCTTCTTGTCTGTCTTGGGGCATGGGCGGCGGCAGACCGGTCATCCTTTGGGGCAATCTTCAGGACCGAGCCAAAGTATATGCTTTTGGGCGGAGCGATCGGGGCGTTCATTACCTATACGGTAATTAGAAGTATGGATATGCTGGGACCTGCCAAGGCGGTGATGCTGATTGTCATCGCACAGCTTATCGTGGCCTATATTATAGAGATATTCGGGTGGTTCGGCGTAGAAAAGCAGCCTTTGGAGTGGCGGAAGCTCATTGGGATGGCAGCGGCAATCGTCGGTATCATTATTTTTAAATGGAAATAGGGGAAAAGATACTTGCGCAAGCGGGATAATTACTTTACAATAAAATAGCAGTCGCATAGAGGGGTCTTCCTGAAAAAAGTCAGTGCCGTAAGGGCATGTTAAGAAAAGAAAGGGAAACTATGCGGATGATGTGGATTATCGGTAATGTATGGGGGAATGTATGGAATGGAAATGATTTGCAGAATAACGGCATGCGCAACGGCAGTCCCAAAGCGTGCGGCTTCCGGGAGGGAAATCCGGGAGGACGGAAAGGGCATGCCGGACGATCTGCCTTATATGCGGCATCTGCCGTATTGATGCTTTTGCTTACGGCGTGCAGCAGCAAAGAGACGGTTTTGCTGGAGGAAGAGGATCTTGTCAGGATGACGGCCGATTGTGCTGCGGAGAATGTGGCGGAGAGCCGGGCGGCCGAGACGGCGAAAGAGGAAGAAGAAAGCCGGAAACAGCAGGAGGAAGCGGCACAGAAGGCAGCTTCCGATGCAGAAGCCGGAGGGCAGGCAGCGGGGAGTCGGCCGGAGGAAAGCCGTGCGGCAGGGCAGGCACAGGCCTCCTCGCTGTTTGTACATATTTGCGGTGAGGTAAAGAATCCGGGAGTGTATGAACTTCCGGCAGGCAGCCGTATTTTTGAGGCAGTGGAGGCGGCAGGAGGCTTTACCGAGGACGCATGGGAAAGCTATGTCAATCTTGCCTTGGAACTGACTGACGGATGGAAAGTGGAAATCCCGGCTTCCGGGGCGGGAGAAGCATCGGAGGCAGCAGCTGAGCCGGATGGCGGAAAGGAAGCAGGCGGAATTTCTTCCCCCGGAACCATTGCCGTAAGTCTTGGGGACGGCATGGGAGACATCTACGGCGGAGAAGGAAAGGCAGGAGATACGGCAGGGATAACGCAGAACATGGCGGGGATCACAGGGAAGGCAGAAGAAGCGGAAGATACGGCGGGAACAGGGGAAAATGCCGGCGGACTGGTGAATATCAACACTGCCTCGAAGCAGGAACTGTGCAGCCTGACGGGCATCGGTGAGAGCCGCGCGGAGAGCATTATTTCTTACCGGGAGCAAAACGGCGGATTTCAGAAGATAGAGGATATTATGAAGGTGGACGGCATCAAAGACGGGATGTTTTCCAAAATAAAAGATAAGATTTGTGTCAGAGGTGTGGAATGAGCAAGAGAGTGTTGGTCGTAGATGATGAAAAACTGATTGTAAAGGGAATTCGCTTCAGCTTGGAACAGGACGGGATGGAAGTGGACTGTGCTTACGATGGGGAAGAGGCGTTGGAACTGGCAAAGGATAAGAATTATGATATTATTTTGCTGGATGTGATGCTGCCGAAGCTGACCGGCTTCGAGGTATGCCAGCAAATCCGGGAGTTTTCCGATGTCCCGGTTGTTATGCTCACTGCAAAAGGGGATGATATGGATAAAATACTCGGACTGGAATACGGTGCGGACGATTATATTACGAAACCGTTCAATATTCTGGAAGTAAAGGCACGGATCAAAGCTATTATGCGCAGAACCAACAGTAAGGACAGCGCAAAGGAGTCCGCGAAAGTCATTGAAAGCAAAGATATGAAGCTGGACTGTGAGGGCAGGCGCGTATATATCAATGAAAGGGAGATCAACTTAACGGCCAAGGAATTTGAAGTATTGGAACTTCTCATGCTGAATCCCAACAAAGTATACAGCAGGGAAAATCTGCTGAAAATTGTATGGGGAAGCGATTATCCGGGAGATGTGCGGACGGTGGACGTACATATCCGGCGGCTGAGGGAAAAAATAGAAAGCAGCCCCAGCGAGCCGAAATATGTGCATACGAAATGGGGAGTCGGATACTATTTTGCGTAAATGAGCGGAGCCTTACCATGGATATAAAAATCAGGAATATTTTGAACCAGCTAAAAATCCTCAGAAGCCTGAAAGCACGGATTTTTATCATTGTTTTTTTGATTGGGATTATACCCAGCGTCGTCATGCGCTACGGCATACTGAACAGCTATGAGGACAGAGCCGTCAGCCTGAGAACTTCGGATGTACAGAGGCAGCTGAATATCATTGCCGATCATCTGATTGCCTACAATTATTTGTCGGACAGTTCTTCTGAGGTAATCAGCGCGGAACTGGAGCAGCTTTCCAATCTGTATGACGGACGGGTGATTATTATCAATGCCAATCTGAAGGTGGTTCGGGACACATACGGCATCAGCGAAGGGAAAACGATGATTTCGGAGGATGTGGTTAAGTGCATGAAAGACGGAACCGGCAGCTCAAGCTTCAACAATGAGTATGACTATATTGAATTCATAACGCCCATATTGGAAAAGGTGCCTGCGGTAAAGCCTGCGGAAGGAGAAAAAGCGACAGCAGGGCATAAGGAGAAAGATGTAATCCGGGGAGTGATGCTGACCAGCGTATCCACGGACAGCATTGTGGTGACTTTGGATATTTTAAGCCGGAAAGCGTTGATTATGGAAATAATGATGCTGTCCGTAATTTTTGTCATTGCCATTTTACTGGCGAAAATATTGATGAAGCCTTTTGAGCGGGTGACGAATGCCATCAGTGAGGCGAAGGAAGGGTTTGCGGATGAGCCGGTTTCCGTGCCGGATTATCTGGAGACGGAGCACATTATGGATGCCTTTAACGAATTGCTGGCTCGTATGAAGGCGTTGGACACCTCCAGACAGGAGTTTGTGTCCAATGTGTCCCATGAACTGAAGACTCCTATTACATCCGTGAAGGTACTGGCGGATTCCCTGCTGGCGCAGGAGGATGTGCCGGCGGAACTGTACCGGGAATTTATGGTGGACATTGCGGAGGAAATAGACAGGGAAGATAAGATTATCAATGATTTGCTGTCCATGGTGAAAATGGATAAGAAAGTGGCCACCATGAATATCAGTGTGGTGGATATCAATGCCTTGACGGAAATCGTGCTGAAGCGGCTGCGCCCCATTGCACGCAGAAGGGATATTGAAATCGTGCTGGAAAGCAACCGTGCCGTTACGGCGGAGGTGGATGAGGTTAAAATGACGCTGATTCTTACCAATCTGGTGGAAAATGCCATTAAGTACAACAAGGAACAGGGTGCGGTTAAGGTAGTGCTGGATGCGGATCACCAATTTTTTACGCTGGAAATTATCGATACGGGAATGGGCATTCCGGAAGACTCACTGGAGCATATTTATGAAAGGTTTTACCGTGTGGATAAGTCTCATTCCAGGGAAATCGGCGGAACCGGGCTGGGGCTGGCGATTACCAGAAATGCGGTGCTGCTGCACAGAGGCTCCATAAAGGTATCCAGTGCGGAAGGAGAAGGAACTACATTCACGGTGAAGATACCGCTTAGCTATGCGGCATTGGAGCGCGTCTGAGGATGCTTCGGCAGAAGGATTCAGGCCGGCGAGGAAGGAGTACGGCATGAAAAAGAAATGGATATTGCTTTGTCTGGTACTGATGATCCTGTTGGCGGCCGTGTCATGCGGAAACGAGGAACAGACAGATGAGGGCATGAAATATAATATTTATGTGCTGAATAAAGAAGAGACGAGAATTCATCCGAAAGAATATATGGCACAGGGGACGGAACAGGAAGCCTTAATTGAGGAATTGCTGACACAGCTGACGGAGACTCCGGAAAAATTGGATTATCGGGCGCCTCTGTCCGGGAATTTTGAATTATTGGGCTATACTTTGGAGGAAAAGCAGCTGGTCCTGAATTTTGATGAGCAGTACAAAGGACTGTCCCCGACAACGGAAGTGCTTGCCCGGGCGGCGGTGGTCCGGACGATGACACAGATCAAAGGGATTGACTATGTATCCTTTCAGGTACGTTCCGCACCGCTGACAGATTTGGCAGGAAATGTCATTGGCATTATGTCCGCCGATATGTTCATTGATAATGCGGAAAGTGAGATAAACTCTGCGGAGAAAGTGAAGGTCAGGCTGTATTTTGCCAATGAGGCAGGGGACAAGCTGATAGAGACGAACAGGACGTTGGTGTACAACAGCAATACCAATGTTTCTATGGAGAGACTGGTGGTGGAACAGCTGATCGGAGGTCCCAGTGAGCAGGTAAAGGATAAGGTGTTCCCTACTATAAATCCGGATACAAAGATTATCAGCGTTACCGTGAGGGACGGTACCTGCTATGTCAATCTGAGTGAGAGCTTTCTTACCCAGATATACAGTGTCACTTCGGAAGTTACGATTTATTCCATTGTAAATTCACTGGTGGAACTTTCCAATATAAATAGAGTGCAGATAGCGGTCAACGGCGATTCCAATGTGATGTTCCGTGAAAATACAAGCCTTGCGGTAACATATGGGCGGAATCTGGATATTGTGACTACTACTTATTGAAAGGAGGAGTGTCTGTGCGTGATCGGCGGCAGGCGGCTTTGGCTGCGGGACATGCGCTGTGGCGCACAGACCGGAGATAAAAATGAGAAGACCTTTGTGTTTGCTTTGTATGGTCTTTATCGGCGTGCTTGTGTTCTGCCTGTGGCGGATGCCCGGACCCAAACCGGATTTTGGGGAATGGGAAGGGCAGAGAGTGACGGCAGAAGGGCAAGTATACAAAAAGGAATATAAGGCGCAAAAGTTTGGCTCCGGCCGGACATTGGTGGTTTATTTAAAGGCGGTACATATCTTGGAAGGGTTCGGTCAGAACCCAAATGCATCGGAACCATCGGAAAATAAAGCGATGCAGTCAGAACAAATTTCCCGAAATGAGATTGAAAATATAATATGTTATATGGAAGACGGCGATTGTGTCATGCCGGAAATAGGAACTTTGCTGCGGGTAGACGGCAAAGTGCGCTGTTTTTCCCCGGCCGGAAATAAAGGGGAATTCGATATGGAGGAATACTACCGGATAAGGAAGCTGTCTTTCCGGCTGGAAAAAGCCCGGATGCTGGCTTACGGAGGGAAAGCCAGTGTGCTTGGCGAAGGGCTGTTCCGGCTGAAAACACATTTTGCCCAGGTATTGGAAAGGGCATTTCCGGAAAAAGAGGCTTCCGTTATGAAGGCCATGCTTTTGGGTGAGAAGGACGGGCTGGACGGAGAAATAAAAAAACTTTACACGGATAGTTCCGTTATACATATACTGAGTATATCCGGCCTGCATATTTCCGTCATCGGCATGGGGCTGTACCGGATCTTGCGCAAAATCGGGCTGTCCGTGAAAGCAGGGGCGGTTCTGTCTGCGGGGCTGATATGCTGCTATGGAATGATGACTGGCATGAGCCTGTCGGCGGCGCGGGCAATTTTCATGTTTCTGCTGCATCTGACGGCAGATATGGCAGGACGCACTTATGATATGCTGACGGCATTGGCGTTGGCTGCTGCGGTTTTGCTGTCGGATCAGCCATTGTATATACATTACAGCGGATTTCTGTTTTCTTTCGGCGCAGTGGCATCCATCGGTCTGCTGCTTCCTGCATTATATAAAGAAAAGCGTCCGGAGAGAAAGAAACGGTTTGGGAAGCTGAAGCAGGCGGCGGCTGCCGGCGGAGCAGTGACATTGGGCACGCTGCCCGTACATCTGATGTTTTATTATCAATTTCCATGGTATTCCTTTCTGCTGAATCTGGCAGTGATTCCCCTTATGCCTATTGTGATGGCAGACGGTCTGTTCTGCATGTTGGTTGGCTGCTTTGCGCCTGCATGGGCTGAAGCCGCAGGATATATAGGACGGGCAATTCTTTGGTTTTATGAGCAGTGCTGCCTATGGGGCGGCAGGATTCCCTATGGGGTGATTCGAAGCGGCAGGCCGGAAAACTGGCAGATTACCGTATATGTGATGCTGTTGGCTGTTTTGGCGGCTGCAGTGCATATAGGGAGGGGAAAGCTGACGGCATTCTGGAAATATCAGTGGATACTGGCAGCCTTATGTCTTTTGTTTCTCCGGACGGAAAGAGGGCTTCAGGTTACCATGCTGGATGTGGGGCAGGGGGACTGCATTCATATCCGCAGCGGGGAAGGGAAACATTACCTGATTGACGGAGGGAGTTCCACAAGAAGCGGAGCGGAGGAATATCAGATTCTGCCCTATCTGAAACAGGAAGGGGTAAAAAAGCTGGAGGCGGTTTTTGTCACTCACTCGGACAGCGATCATTGCAACGCCGTGCTTGGCATGCTGGAAGAACATCCCGCGGAGGGAATCGCTATGGGGAGCCTGATACTGCCTGCGGTCAGCGCGGAGAGTGCGGACGGAAAGTATAGGGAATTGGCAGAACTGGCGGAGGAAAAGGGAGTGACGGTGCAGTATATGAGCCGTGGCCAATATATGGAGGACGGACAAATGCGCCTCACATGCATGCATCCGGGAAGAGGATATGATACCCGGGAGCCGAATGAATATTCTCTGGTACTGCTGTTGGAATACGGCGGTTTTACCGGGCTGTTTACCGGGGATGTGGAAGGAGACGGGGAAGAAGAGGCATGGGGGTATATGCAGGCATATTTGTCGGCACGGCATAAAGAAGGAGGGAAAAGGGAGGGAGCAGAAAAAGGAGAAAGCACGGATCTGCCGGCTGCAGGACAGGATAGGCTGACTATGCTGAAAGTAGCGCATCACGGTTCCGCATATTCCACCAAGGAAGAGATGCTGTCCGCATTGCGCCCCCGTTTGGCCTTTATCTCCTGCGGCAAGAACAACGGCTACGGACACCCCCATACGGAATTGCTGGAACGGCTGGAAAATGCAGGCTGCCGGATCTTTGTCACTGCCCGCTGCGGGGCAGTGAGCGTGGGGACGGACGGGGAGAAAATATGGGTGGAAGAGTTCCGGTGACGGAAAATCCGTAAAGCGTGCTGCCGGTCAGGGAAAACTCAAAAATGCATGGGTTGAAAGCGAACTGAAATATCATGTATAATGGGTGTATGTAAAATGCTGGACAGACGATAAGTAAGAGGAAGAGGAAATAAATATGCTGACAAATAATGATATCAGAAGGCTGACGGACAGTGCCGTTTATATGCGTGGAGCGGGATTGTACAAGCATGGGGATGTGGATGATTTTTATGTGGAGAACATAGAGGACGGGGAATGGTATCTCGGTGCCAAAGTAATGGGGGGGAGCAAGTATGATGTGGAGATGATTTATGACGATAAAAGCGCAGGCCTGTCCCACAGCTTCTGTTCCTGTCCGGCATTTTCCAATTACGGCGGATTATGCAAACATTGCATTGCGGTTTTGCTGGAGTTTATAGATTATCAGGAAGCGCATCCGTTATTGTTTATGGATAGGCTTAAGGGGAATGGGAAAAAGAAACTGCCTGCGGAGGCAAAACGGACAGAAACTACGCCGTTGATTAAGGAACTGCTGGTAAAGAATTTCATGCAGAAGACTTTTCCGGTGGTGCATAAAGATATGTACGGGAAAGTGCGTCTGGAGCCTTATCTGACACTTTCGGCCAGACAGCTGGAGGTGGAATTCCGTATCGGGATTTCCAAGATGTATGTGCTGAAGGATGTGTTTGAGTTTGAGAAAAACATGAAAGATGCGGTGCAGTATTCTTATGGGAAACAGCTGGAGTTCCTCCATATGAAAGAGGCATTTGCGCCGGAATCACAGAAAATGGCGGACTTTCTTATCCGATGGGCGAAAAAAAATGCGGAACGTTTTCTTTCTTATTACAATTATTTCAATCCATACCGGCAGAATTATCAGAAAGTCAGAAAATTGGATCTGGATGCAAGGGAATTGGAGGAATTTCTGGAAGCTACGGAATATAGGGAATTCTATGCGAACTGTTACGGCGAGGGTGAGAGAAAATGGAAAGTTACGCCGGATAAGCCGGAAAGGAAGATGACGATTGAGGGAAAACCGGAGGGGATTGAAGTTTCCGTGAAGAAGATGCTGGGCTTCGTAGGGGAAAAGTATATTCTATATTTCCAGGAAGGGCTGATTTATCTTGTGGAGCGGGAGGAAGTGAGGAGCATTGAAGATTTTCTGCTCTGCATGGCTCAGGTGCCGGATTATAAAGCATTTATCCGAAGAGAGGATGTGCCTGTTTTCTGCAGTCAGCTTTTGCCGGAACTGGAGAAATTTTATGAGTGCAGTACCAAGAACTTTGATGTGTCGGAGTATCTGCAGCCTCCGGTTACCTTTAAGATTTATCTGGATATGCCGCAGAAAGATTTTATCACTTGCAGGCTGTTTGCCGTTTACGGAGAAAACGGAGAGGAAAAATATAATTTATTTGGCGGGGAACAGGATAAGAATATAGGAGTGAGGGATATTTTCAAGGAACTGGAAACCAATCAGGCAGTCGCCTCTTATTTCAATGCCTATGATGAAGCGGGGGGCATGATGGCTCTTTCCGGCGATGAGGGAAAACTGTATGATCTGTTGGCGGAAGGGATTCCGAAAATGCAGGAGATTGGGGAAGTGTTTGTCTCGGATGCACTGAAACGGATTCATGTGATGCCGGCTCCCAAAGTTTCCATGGGGATTTCTCTGGCCGGGGATATGCTGGAACTTTCCGTAAGCACTGGGGACATGCCTATGGAGCAATTGGCGGAGATATTGTCCAGATACGACAGGAAGCGGAAATATTACCGGCTGAAAAACGGCAGTTTTGTGGATGTGGAGGACGGGGAACTGGGGATTCTGGCTCGCTTAAAGGACGAAATGTGCATTTCGGACAGGCAGATGAAACAGGATCACATTGTGCTGCCGAAGTTCCGGGCATTGTATCTGGACGGGGAACTGAAGGCGAATCCCGCATTCGGGGCGGTGAAGGACCGGAATTTCAAGGAACTGGTGCGGAACATGAAAACGGTGGAGGACAATGACTTTGAGATTCCCCCCAGTCTGGATGATATTATGCGGGAATATCAGAAAAAAGGTTTCCTATGGATTAAAACATTGAAGAGCAACGGGTTCGGCGGGATATTGGCGGATGACATGGGGCTTGGGAAGACATTGCAGGTAATCGCTTTCCTGCTGTCCGAATATATCGATGCCGCTCCCCAGGAAAACAAGAGATGCCTGATTGTGGCTCCTGCATCTTTGGTATTTAACTGGAGCAGCGAAATCGAGCGGTTTGCCCCTGCGCTGCATGTGAAGACTGTGACCGGCACTGCGGCAGAACGGAAGGAAATTATTTTGGATTCCGGGGAGCGGGATATCCTGCTGACTTCTTACGACTTGCTGAGACGGGATATTGAAAGCTATGAAGGCATCCGGTTTTACTGTCAAGTCATTGACGAAGCCCAGTATATCAAGAACCATAATACGCAGGCCGCAAAGGCGGTGAAGGAGATTGAGGCAGGATTCAGGCTGGCGCTTACCGGCACGCCGGTGGAAAACCGGCTGAGTGAACTGTGGAGCATTTTTGACTATCTTATGCCGGGGTTTCTGTATGCTTATCAGCGTTTCCGGGAAAGCATTGAGATTCCTGTGGTTCAGGGCGGCAGTGAAGAGGCAATGAAGAAGCTGCAGAAGCTGATCGGGCCTTTTGTGCTGCGCCGGCTGAAAAAGGACGTGCTGAAGGATTTGCCGGATAAACTGGAAGAGAATATGTATGCAAAGCTGGAAGGGGAGCAGCAGAAACTGTATGATGCCCATGTGCAGCGTATGCGTATGATGCTGGATAAGACAAGCGAAGAGGAATTCAGGACATCCAAGATACAGATTTTGGCGGAATTGACAAAACTCCGTCAGATATGCTGCGATCCTGCGCTTATTTTTGAGAATTACAAGGAAAATTCGGGGAAGATGGATTTGTGCATGGATTTGGTGCACAATGCAGTTAACGGAGGGCATAAGCTGCTGCTTTTTTCACAGTTTACTTCCATGCTGGATCGGATTAAGGCTGTGCTGGACCGGGAGGGAATCGGATGTTATATGCTGACCGGTGCCACACCAAAGGAAAAGAGGGTAAAGATGGTGGATGCTTTCAACAAGGATGATACGCCGGTATTCTGTATTTCCCTGAAAGCGGGAGGGACAGGCCTGAATCTGACGGCGGCGGATGTGGTCATCCATTATGACCCATGGTGGAATCTGGCAGTGCAGAATCAGGCGACCGACCGTGCCCACAGAATCGGACAGAAGAATGTGGTCAATGTCTATAAACTGATTGTGAAGGGGACGATAGAAGACAATATCGTTAAGCTGCAGGAACGAAAGAAGGAATTGGCAGAGCAGGTGCTGGGCGGCGAGGGGATGGGAAGCGGAAGCTTTACGAAAGAAGAATTGCTGGAACTGCTGCAGTAGAGCGAAAGCGCGTCCGAATAGAAACATCGTTTCTGACGCGGGCTGCGGATTAAGTGAATGATATTGCCAATAACAAATTAAGGATTTTTTGGATAAATTTAATAATTTATACCTTGTAATATCTTCTTTTCTTTGTATATAATAAACACGATGTTGCTGAATATTTATATTTGTCATTGCAAGCACCGTAGCATGCCGCCGATGAAAACCGGGACGGCATCCGGCAGAAAGGCTGTGTTAAGGCATACTCCAAAAGGCTTAATGCGGCAGCGCTGCGGAAGGGGCGCAGCCGCCCCATGCTTTCCGGCCGGATGGAGCGGCGGTCTGTGACAAAAATTTACAGGAAGAATAAGGGCGGAAAATACATGGAGAAAAGTGTGGGAAATATGCAGGAAATAAGGAATAGGGAACAGGTCGAGATGTTTCTGAACGGAAAGGACAGCATAGAGAAATTCCGGCGGACGCTTATGCAGTATGAGTGTGCCATGTTGGAGATTAAGACAAAGCTGGACGTGCTGAATACGGAACTGTCGCTGCAGAAGAGCCGTAATCCCTTTGAGACGATTAAGTGCAGGATAAAGTCTCCGGAAAGTATTTTCGGGAAGATGGAAAAGAATAATATTCCGATGACAGTGGAAGCTATGGAGAAATATCTGAATGATATAGCAGGAATCCGTGTCATCTGTTCTTTTCCCGATGATATTTATATGCTTGCCGACTGTCTGCTGGCACAGGACGACATAACCTTGGTGGCGCGCAAGGATTATATTAAGAAGCCGAAGCCCAACGGATACAGGAGTCTTCACCTGATTGTGGAAGTGCCGATTTTTCTGACGGATGAAAAGAAGCCTATGCGTGTGGAGGTTCAGTTCCGTACAATAGCCATGGATTTCTGGGCAAGCTTGGAACATAAGATGAAATATAAAAAGCATATTGATAAGGCGGAGAGCATTTCCAATGAATTGTTCTACTGCGCAGAACTGATAGCGCAGTTGGACGGCAGGATGCAGCAGATACGGGAAAAAATTGAAGGGGCGCCGGAACTGTGACAGGATGTGGGAATGCAGCTTTTCTTTACCGGAGAACGGGGATGGGATTTTACGATGTCATTAACTTAAGCCACAGCCAGCGTCAGGAATGATGTTTTTAACTCGGACCTTCGAAAAACGCCGGCACTTAGGCACTGTATTTTAG
>CAJUIM010000078.1 GCA_910586275.1 uncultured Lachnospiraceae bacterium
GTGGGCATCTTCCGGACAGTACTGGTATTTGTCAAACCTGCACCGGGTCCAGCCTGGACAGCCATTGCAGGCGCCGGGAGACCGGTCACGCCGTGAGCAGCGGAAGGGGAGAAGCCGGGGCAGTCCAAGGTGCATTGACGGCCAAAGGTACACTTGCGGTAGTTGTTGCATTCCAGAGGCATCCTGCATTTATTAAAGTGTAAGACCAAATGCAACATATAGGAAAGTGGAAATAGGTGAAAGAGTAAAATCCACATGGCCCCCTTCAAAGTGGAAATAAACTTTTCACTTCAGTCACCGTGAAATAGGGTAGATGGGGGTAGACAAGTCCAACAAAGTAAGATATAATTAATTTCAAAAAGAAAAATGATATATTATCAGCATAATATAATAATGAAGAATGGGTATTGCTGATGTCTAATTTACTTAGATATCGGGAGTAATGGGGTGTGATTATGCAGGATAAACCAGAGGGATGAGTACTACAGATGGTTTCTAGGAAGATTGTGAGGAAGCTGTAGACTGTGCCGCTTGGCAGAGTACTGTCTCATCATTCTGCAGGCATCGGATTGCTGGATGCTTATGTTAAATTTGTTAGATAACATTTTGAAAAATTATGTTTTTGATATATGGTGAAGGGGAATGGACAATATTACATTTAAGAAAATACAACATTCAATTCAGCATGCGTTGAATAGTGAATTCTACAAAAAGCATTTTGAGGGAATACAAATTGCCCAAATAACTTCTATAGAAGATTTCTACAGACTTCCCTTTACTGATAAGGCTGATCTTAGAAAAGCGTATCCTTTTGGACTGCTGGCAGTACCACCAGAAATGGTTGTTCGCGTCCATTCATCTTCTGGCACAACAGGAGATCCGATAATTATTCCATATACTCGAAAAGATATTGATGATTGGATTAACATGTTTGTTAGATGTTATATGGTTGCAGGAATAGGATTATCAGATATTATTCAGATAACTCCTGGATATGGATTGTGGACAGCAGGGATAGGTTTTCAGCAAGCGGCAGAAAAGTTAGGAGCTATGGTTATACCTATGGGACCTGGAAATACTGAAAAGCAAATCCGGATGATGATAGACTTCCGTTCTACAGTCCTTACGGCTACTTCGTCATATGCATTATTACTTGCTGAGGAAATTGAAAAAAAGTGTGTCAAGAATCAAATTAATTTGAAGAAGGGAATATTTGGCTCAGAGCAATGGGGGGAGAAAACAAGAACATCTATTTTGGACAAACTAGGGATTGAACTATATGATATATATGGATTGACTGAAATCTATGGACCGGGAATTGGTATTAGCTGTAAGAACAAGAAAGGCATTCATTTATGGACTGATTACATATTTTATGAAATTATTGACCCACAAACGGGACGTAATGTTCCTAAAGGAACTTATGGGGAACTGGTTATAACTACTTTGTGTAAAGAAGGTGCGCCATTGATACGATATCGGACTCACGACATAACAAGAGAATTGCCAATGCCTTGTCCATGTGGATTGCCATATCCACTTATTGATAATGTGGTGGGGAGATCTGATGATATGGTGAAAGTAAAAGGGACAATTGTGTATCCTAGATTGATTGAAGAAATTTTGTCAACATTCTGTGAAATTGGTAGTGAATATCAAGTTCAAATCAATCGAAAAGGCAATCGTGATATACTGCAGTTGATTTTTGAGACAACACAAGATAACCAGAACAGATATCTTTTGGAAGAGCAAATAAAGATGAAAATGAAAAGTTCTATAGGAATCACGCCAATAGTATGTGGAGTTAGCGTTGGTTACTTGTCAAGGAGCGAAAAAAAGACAAAACGGATATTTGATAATCGTATTTTTTAGTGGTGGTGTACTGAAAGATGAAAAGATTAACTATTTAGTGTACTATGAAACAAAATTTATATGAAGGGAACTACCCATGAAAAAGATAAGTATAATAATTCCGGTATATAACAAAGTTGAAGAATTGCGTATAACAATAGCAAGTATACTGAATCAAACACTTCCTATTGCTGACTTGGAAATAATTGTTGCAGATGATGGATCTAGTGAGGATATTAAGGCAGTTACAGAAGAATATACAAATCACGTTTTGATTAAATATTTATGGCAAAAAGATGATGGTTTCCGCCCCGGTGCAGCTCGCAATATGGGAATTTATGCGGCAGAGGGCGAGGTTTCTGTATTTCTTGACTGTGGCGTGATTCTTACAACGAATTGCTTGGAAGAACACTATCGCTTATATCAACAGTATGGTGAAAAGCTTGTCGTATTGGGATATATCTATGGTTGTGATACCTATTCTGATCTTGAGGAAATTCGGGTGATTATTGACGGCCACACGCCCGATGAAGCTGCTGACATTATGGAAGAAAACAAAATGTTGGACGGTCGTGATTGTGAAGGATGTTACTGGCAAGTTCTTGGAGATGATCTTACGAAATGGCCTGCTCCTTGGGTAGCTTTATGGGGGGGACATTTTTCTGCTTCCACAAGATTTTTGCACGATAATAATATCTGTTTTGATGAGCATTTCAAAACATGGGGTTGTGAAGATAATGAATTGGGGATTCAGCTTGAAAATGCCGGCTGCATTTTTGTGGTGGGTAGGAAAGCCAGAGCAATACACTATCCTGCCAAAGAAAGAAGTTATGACATACTTCATACCAATAAAACTTTCCGCAATAATTATAAGAACAATAGACAGTACATTGCAAAAAAGTATCCCAATAATAAAACTGTACAAATATGGGCGGCACAGGGTGACCACGCTGCAAATGTGCCACAGATAGTGAGATAATGAATTATTGAAATGGATTTTGGTCACATTCACTTCTTTAGAAAATAGATTTATAAGGGGAAATCTATGAGTAATTCTTTATTCCGTTTTTATGCGGACAATAAAAAAAATCTCTTAGGGTTAGCAGTGGTTGTTATTATTTCTCTGTTTGCTGGCATTTTGAAAATGCTAGTATCTGCTTTGTGGGGACAGGTCGTTGACTTTGGCATCGCTGGTGAGATTCATCACATGCTTACTATAGCTACTCTTATGGTTGGAATGATTTTAGTGGATTGTTTCCGAACAATGTTCCACTATCATCTCATTGGAGAGGTCACAGAGGGAATGTTTGTGGAAATTCGCACTAGAACTTTCAGCAAGATTATCACTGGGGATATGGCTGTGCTGGAAAAAAACTTCCACGCAGGAGATGCCGCCACCCGGATTAATAATGATATTGAGTCTCTCAGCACCTTTGTGGCGGGGCATGTGAGCAATTTTTCTCGTCTGATTTTTGAGGGAATTCTTGCTATGATTGGTTGCCTTATTTTAAGCTGGCAACTTTTCATCGCAATTTGTATCATAACACCTTTCTTTCTTTGGTTGGTAAAGAGGATTAGTATGCCCATTCAGAAGCAGAGCAAGGAATCCATGGATAATACTGGTTCGGCTATGAGTATTGCGGCAGATACAATTAGTGGCATCTTCACCGTGAAAGCCTTTGGACTGGAGAATGCAATGGCGGAGAAATTTAGTAGAGACATAGATGCTGCTTATAAGCAGGATATGGAAACTGAAAAAGTTAGAATGAAAATGGCTGGTGTAAAGTATGTAGCTAGTGTTATTCAAACTATGGTCTTGTTTTTAATTGGTTCTTGGTTAGTGTACAGTGGAACATTGACAGTAGGGATGCTGATTGCTTTTATAACTATGAGCGGTTATATATCTGATTTTTTGGGACAGGCAGACTATATGATTTCTGTTTATCGTCGAGCGGTGGCAACAGCTCAGCGGTTTTATGAAATTTTGGATATACCAGATGAAAAGTCAGGAATTGTAGTGGAAGCTGTTTCCAAAACACCATGCAATACTTCCGAACTCGCTTTTGCATATTCACAGGAGAGGCCTTCTCTTCGAGGGATTTCTTTAGGGATTAAACAGGGACAGAAAGTTGCTGTGGTAGGCACCAGCGGATGCGGAAAAAGTACTCTTATTAAACTGATCTGTAGGTTTTATCTTCCGCAAAGTGGAGAACTGACCTTATTCGGTGTGAATATTGCAGATTGGCAGTCGGATGCCTTGCGGCAGAATTTGTCTATTGTTACCCAAGAATCTACTCTGTTTGATGGTAGTATTTATGAGAATATTGCTTATGGTAGACCGGGGGCAACTAGAATAGAGTGTGAAAATGTTTTGAGGCAAGTCGGCCTTTGGGATTTTGTTAGCCAGTACCCAGATGGTATAGATCATCAAATTGGAGAATATGGGAATAAGCTTTCTGGTGGACAAAAGCAGCGATTTTGTATTGCTCGAGCTATGATAAAGCAGGCATCTTTTGTTCTGTTGGATGAAGCCACTTCTGCTCTTGATACTCAGACAGAAAAAGAAGTGCAGAACGCGTTGGATAAGCTGTTAGATAGTCGGTCTGCTTTGATTGTAGCGCATCGGCTCACGGTCGTACAAAGTGCCGATTATATTTATTATATGGATAATGGAGAAGTAGTGGAGGAAGGCACGCCTGCTGCTCTTATTTCAAAGCATGGCCGATACTATGATATGTGCAGATTACAAGGCCTGATTAAGGAAATGGAGGCAACAGTATGAATAAAGTCTTATGTCATATAAAATTATTTTGTAGGTCATTTTCCTTTTTGGGAGATGTTAAAGGAAAATATTTCTTGGGTGTGTTTATTGGCTCTTTTGAATTGGCTCTTCTTTTTGCCACTCCGATTATCAATCAGATACTTATTGAATTTGTTACAGGCGAACGAGATGGAAATATCATGATTGTGCTTACCGCCATGCTTGGAATATATATACTGTTGGTGCCGCTGGTAGTTATTGGTAAATATCTTTCCGCCACTGCCAGTGCAAATGGCACAGCTAATTTGCGGAAGGCCATGTTTTTTAGGATAGAGAATTTACCAGTGATGATTATTGCGAAATATAAGACAGGTGATTATATTACTCGCCTCACAGATGATGTCAATCGTACCACTGGCATTTTTAATTCCTATTCCATTATTAACTTAATTCGCTTTATGGTGGTATTTACTGTCACTTTAGTATTACTTCTTATTAACGACTATCGTATTGCTTTGGTCAGTATTTTTTATGGAGCAGTAAACATGGCCTTTTCTATGTGGTTAAATCCTCTTTCTAAACGATTGGAGGCCGAGGCAAAGAAAGAAATTGTCAATTCTTCATCTTTTCTTATGGAAATTCTTAGAGGCATCCCCATAGTCAGGGTATTTTGCTTACAAGACACTATGAGAAAACACTACCAAATCATTTGTAAAGTGATTGCAGAAAAACATAAAAATTACCGCACGGTTATTGGAATCACATACGGTGTGGTGGATTTCTTTGCCCAATCAGCACAGGTGGTTGGGTTCATTTTTGGAATTCTATTGGTAAGAAATGATTTTGCCTTAGGACGTGCGGTGTTCAATGCAACCTTGATGGGAATGATGGGAGATGCTGTTTTTCGTTTTAGTACCTTCCTACTTTTGGCACAACCTAATTTTGTGTCGATGGAACGTATTATTGAACTGATGGAATTGCCCACAGAGGAATTAACCTTCAAATGTCAGTGTATAGATATGAACAGTGAGATTGCAGTGGAATTTAAGAATGTTTGTTTTTCCTATGAAATTGGAAAAAATGTGTTGGATGGGTTGAATTTGGTTTTGCATCGTGGTGAGCATTTAGCGATCGTGGGCGATTCTGGCGGTGGAAAATCTACTGTTGCCAAATTGATGGAGAACTTTTATTTACCTAATAGCGGTGAAATTTCATACTTTGGAAAATCTGGTAGGGAAATGTCTCCTTTTGAAATTCGAAAGCTGTTTGCTTATGTGCCTCAAGAATGTATCCTGTTTGAGGGGACTATACGAGAGAACATCGCCATGGGTAAGCTAGGGGCTACACAGGAAGAGATAGAAACTGTCGCCAGGATGACTGATATTCACGATTTTATCATGGGACTACCTGAACAGTACGACACTTCAACAGGCGATAGGGGCAATCAACTCTCTGGTGGGCAGAAACAACGTATAGCTATTGCAAGAGCTATTATAAAAAACGCACCTATTCTATTATTGGATGAGGCCACAGCAGCCCTTGATTCTGCAGCTGAGCAAGAAGTGCAATCCTGTTTGGATTCTATTTCTCAAACTATGACTATTGTGACCATAGCGCACCGACTTTCCACCATTCGTAATGCAGATAGGATTCTTGTTGTGGAATTTGGAAAAGTAGTTGAGGAAGGAAATTTTGAGGAATTGCTCCAATCTAACGGTCGATTTAAGGAATTATATGAAAGTCAGAAATGAAAGATTATTTCTAGCTATTCACCATTCTTCTCACATTTTCTCTGAAGACTGTTCATACAATTAAGTCCCCAAAAGGATATGTTAAGGAAACTACTTTTTGTATATTGATTATAAAAATTGTAATTTTCTCTATCCTAGTTATAGTAAGTTCTGACAGTGATGTCCAAAGTGTTTGAGAATTCTACAAACCGTTACAAAGGGCAAGTCTTTATTGGCTATCTGCTGTTCGAAAAATGTTGATGGATTCTTTTAAACTTGGTTTTGCCCTGTTAACAGTGGCAACAAATGCATCATCTGTATGCTGAATGTTTGAACAGATATTTATTGAAGATCTTCTTTTGCATCCTGTTTGCGTGGCTCTCTGGAGATGAGATCGTTTAGTTTCTCCTTGTAGTAGTTAGAAATAAGGACTTTATAAATTATAATACATCATTAAGGTGCCTAGGTAGCTGTTTTCAGGCAGAAATTTTACGGTTAAGGGTGGGCAAACGTGAAATGTATGATATAATAGTAAAAATCAGTCCTCAATCAGCCAAAGAAGGAGAAAAAGAATGTTTTCATACACCGATTATAAGGAAATCATACGGATTATTAAGGCAACAGGATTGCAGTGTAATTACAGCGATGCGCTGCAAAGGGATAAATTCATCATTATGAGGCATGACGTGGAATACAGCGTGGAACGTGCCTATGCATTGGCGAAGGTAGAGACAAGCATGGATTTCACATCCACTTTTTTCTTCCAGTGGACAAATAATTCCTATAACCTACTGTCCAGAAAAAACAGGGATCTGATCTGCGATATGCATGAGAGGGGGCAGAACATCGGCCTGCATTTTGCACTGAACGGGATGACGGATATGAAGGAGGTGCGCAGGCAGATTGTTAAGGAGATGCATATGCTGAGTGAAATGCTCGGCTTTGAGGTTTCGGAATTTTCCGTCCATCGGCCGTCGCCGGCTATACTTGCCGAGAATATTAAGCTGCCGGGCATTATCAATGCCTATCAGGATGAGTTCTTTACGTTTGCGGAGAATGTGACGGAGAACTCACAGCTGGGAGTCAAGTATATGTCGGATGCCAACCATATATGGAGATATGGCTATCCGAATGAGAAGAATATTCTCGGGCATGATAAAATACAGATACTGGTACATCCTTTTGCGTGGACCAAAGAGGGATATGATAATTACGGGAATTATCAGACCTTGGTGAGGGAGAAGTATATAGAACTGATTGACAGCATCGATAAGGAATGCAAGGACTTTGCGGAGTATAGGGACAGCTTTCTGGAACCCTTGGATTAGGGCAATATGACTGAATTGAGCCCAGCTTAAGTGAATCATATTGCGGATTGAGGAGATTTCGTATGTGCGGGATATGTGGATTTGTGTCAAGGCGTGATATCCGTCTGTCACAGCTGAAAGAAATGAATGATTTAATGTACCATAGAGGGCCGGACGACAGCGGAGAGGAGATCTATGATGCGGGAAAGGGATATCAGGTAGGGTTTGCCCAGAGAAGACTATCCATTTTGGATCTGTCGTCGCTGGGGCATCAGCCCATGCATTCGGAAAACGGAAGAGTCAGCGTGGTCTACAACGGAGAGATTTATAATTTCCTGCAGCTAAAGGAGGAGATGACGGATTATCCTTTCCGCTCCAACTGCGATACGGAAGTCATTATTGCCGCCTATCTGAAGTGGGGGATTGACTGTGTGAACCGGCTGAAAGGAATGTTTGCCATTGCTCTGTTTGACCGGGAAAGCGGAACGGTTTATTTGGTGAGGGACCGGATTGGAAAAAAGCCGCTTTATTATTGGCGGGACGGGGAAAATCTTGTTTTTGCTTCGGAACTGAAACCTATTATGGCATGCCCGGGGTTCGGGAAGCGGATACGGAAGGATGTGCTTTCCCGCTATCTGTATCAGCAGTATATCAATGCTCCCGAAACTATTTTTGAAGATGTATATAAACTGGAGCCGGGCGGAATTCTTTCTTTTGCCTTGGGAAAGGCGGAAAAACGGAAATATTGGGATGTGGGAAAAATATATGCCGAGTATAAGGAAAATCCGGTGAAAGGCTATGAAGAGGCCAAAGGGCGGCTGAAAGAATTGCTGAAAAAGGCCACTGCTGACCGGATGATTGCGGATGTGCCGCTGGGGACTTTCTTAAGCGGCGGCTATGATTCCTCACTGGTCACAGCCATGGCACAGGAATGTTCCAAAGATCCGGTAAAGACATTTTCCATCGGCTTTCAGGAAGAGCGGTATAATGAAGCAAAATATGCCCGTCAGGTGGCGGATTATCTGGGCACCAACCATACGGAGATGTATATTGACGAAAAGCAGATGTTCGATTTGGTGGAGAGCATTCCTGCCTATTATGACGAGCCTTTTGCCGACAGTTCCCAGATTCCGTCTATGCTGGTAGCGGCATTGGCCAGAGAAAAAGTGACGGTGGTGCTGTCAGGCGACGGCGGAGACGAATTTTACTGCGGCTATAATATTTATGAAAATGTGGCGCAGGCGCAGTTGCTGGATTGGGCAGGGGCGGCGGTGCATGGGATATGCGGCCTGCCGTTTATCAATAAAACCGGGCTGGCAGAGAAGCTGCCGTTCCGGGTGCGGGTGATTGCGGAAAACCGTAACAGAGAGACTAAAACACAGTTCGGAGCCAGTAATTATGTAGTGCGTGCACGAAAAATGGTATGCGGCGAGGGAAGCGGCCTGCCCTGCCATTATGAGACGGAAAGCAGCTACGGAGAGAAGAACTGGCAGATCTGCAGGATGCTGTTGGATATGGACACCTATTTGCCGGGGGATATACTCTGTAAAGTAGACCGTGCCAGCATGAAATATTCTTTGGAAGCCAGATGCCCCATTCTGGATCAGGATGTCATGGAATTTTCATATCGGATTCCCCATGAATTTAAGTATTGCAAAGGGGATAAGAAGCATATTCTGAAAGAGATTGCCTATGATTATATCCCGAAGGAACTCTTGGACAGGCCAAAGGTAGGTTTTGGGGTTCCTTTGGACAAGTGGCTCCGGGGGCCGCTGAAGGAACAGCTTTTGGATTACAGCCGGAAAGATTATTTGGAGCGGCAGGGGATTTTCCATGCTGCCTATGTATCGGATATGATCCGGGAATATATAAGGACCGGAGATGCCGGGCCGGCTACAGGGGCAAATTATTCAAAATTGTCTTGGTCCTTTTTTATTTTTGAACAGTGGTACCGTCAGTATGTGCAGCAGACAGGGTGAGGATTATATATGGGAAAGAAACATATTGCTATGTTAATCAGTTCGCTGAATAAGGGCGGTTCGGAACGGGTATTGGTGAATCTGGCCGAATACTTTTATTCAAGGGGATATAAGGTTACGGTAGTGACGCAGTACCGGGCGGAAAATGAATATGGCATCAGCCGTGGAATACGGCGTATTTTCTCGGAACTTCCGGAGAATGAAATAGGAGCCAGCAGGATGGCTAATTTTGCCGGCCGGTTTATGCGGCTAAGAGGGATTTGGAAGAAGGAAAGGCCGGATCTGATTCTTTCGTTTATCGGCAAAAACAATATGATGGCATTGCTGACTTCGCGCATGCTCCGTATTCCTGTGGTCATATCCGTACGCGGAGAGCCGAAGGAAGAATATTATTCCGGGACTTTGCGGCTGGCGGCAAGGGTATTGTTCCCGCTGGCAGACGGAATTGTACTGCAAAGCCGGGGAAGCAGGAAATTTTTCGGGCCGGCGGTACGGAAAAAGGCTGTGATCCTGCCCAATTCCATTCATCCTGCCTTTATGCGCAAACCATATGAAGGGGAGCGGGAAAAACGGATTGTGGCGGTAGGACGTGTGGATGCCAATAAAAACCATAGGATGATTGTGGAAGCGTTTGCCGCACTGGCGGAAAAATATCCGGAGTATGAGTTGGTTATTTATGGGGAGGGGGCACTCCGCCAGGATTTGCTAAGGCAGGCAGCGGAAATGGGGCTTTCGGACAGGATTCATCTGCCCGGAAGCATATCCGATGTGGCAGAAGCCATATATAAGGCTTCTGTTTTTGTATTGTCCTCCAATTCGGAAGGCATGCCCAATACCCTGATGGAGGCAATGGCGTTGGGACTGCCTTGCATTTCCACGGACTGTCCCTGCGGCGGGCCGGCAGAATTGATCTGCCATGGGAGGAATGGGCTGTTGACTGAAGTGGACAATTGTGAAAAACTGAAAGAAAACTTGCAAGTGATTTTAGATGATTATAAATATGCAGAAAAATTGGGCAAAAATGCTTCAAAAATAAGAAAAAAATTAAATCCAGATTTAATAAATAAAAAATGGGAAGCATATTTCTGCCAAATCATGAGCAGATGACAAAAAGGAGAAACAGGGAAAATGACTCGTAGGCAAGCATTGCAATCGGCGATATTTCTATTGGGATTCCTCTATATACTTATGACTGTGACATATATTATCCGTACCAACGGAGACGTAAAAGACAGGTTTACCGGATTCTATGCGGAGAAGGACAATACTATTGATGTGGTTCTGATCGGTTCCAGTCCGGTGTACCCGTATTATGCCACTCCGATGCTTTGGGGGAAATACGGTATTGCGGCCTATCCCATATCCAGCAACCTGCAGCGGCCGGCTGCGGCTGTCTATCTGACGGAAGAGGTGCGCAAAACACAGCAGCCGAAATTGTTTATCTTTGAAATGCGGATGTATACCGCGCGGGAAACGGATCTGACCAATAATATGGCATATACAAGAGGAGTCACCGATAATCTGAAATATTCTTGGAACCGAGTGAAGACAATTCATGCCATGGTGGAGGACAAGGCAGAGAGATATACTTATTATTTTGATATTTTCAAATATCATTCCAACTGGAAGACGATGGTGCTGCCGGATCAGATTGCCTGCTTCCGCTACGAAAAGCCGGATAAGGAAAAGGGATATGTGATGACAGACGAGGTGGGACCCTGCGAGGCGGTGGATACTTCAGGAATTACGGATAAAGAACCTATGCCGGAATATCAGGAGCAATGCCTTTATAATCTGCTGGATTATCTGAAGGGAAATGACCTGCAGGCATTGTTCCTGCTGTCTCCTACGGTGATGGAAGAAGAAAAGCAGAAGATGTATAATTATATGGAAGAAATTATTGCCGGATATGGGTATGATTTTCTGAACCTGAATGATTACTATGAGGAGATCGGCATAGATTTCGGTTCGGATTTCAGTGACTACGGCGGGCATACCAATGCGCTGGGGGCAGAAAAATGCACGGAGTTTTTAGGCAGGTATTTGGAAGGAAAATACGGCATAGAGGACAGGCGCGGGCAGGCAGGCTATGAAAGCTGGGATGCCGCTTACGGGCAGTGGGAAACGGATATGGAACAGGCAAGGGGGACTATTGCAAAGCGGATTGCGGAAGGGGACTTTGCGGAACTGGCCGAGGAGGAATAAGGCAGAAGGAGCAGGGATATGTGCGGAATTGCAGGATTTTGTAATCTGAAAGGGGACTGGAAAGAAAATATCGGAAGGATGAACCGGCGGATGCACCACCGCGGGCCGGATGGGGAAGGAATATGGGCATCGGAGAAGGAAAGGGTAGTGTTGGGGCATAAAAGGCTTTCCATTGTGGATCTGTCAGCCAACGGCGCGCAGCCCATGGAATCCCATAGCGGCAGATATGTGATGGCATTCAATGGGGAAATCTATAATTACAGAAAGATTGCGGCCGGACTGCTGGAAGAAAAAAAGGTAAGGGCATTCCGCGGCTCATCGGATACGGAAGTTCTTCTGGAGGCAATGGAGGCATACGGCGTGGAGCCGGCCATTTCCATGTGTAAAGGAATGTTTGCCATTGCTTTATACGATAAGAAAGAAAGGGTGTTGTATTTATTGCGGGACAGGGTGGGGGAAAAACCGCTCTATTATGGTTTTATCGGCGGGGAAACTTTTGCTTTTGCTTCGGATATCGGCTCCATTGCCCGGTTGGACGGATTTTGCAGCCCCATTAACCGGAGGGTCCTGGATATTTATTTCACCCACGGATATATCCCTGCGCCGTATTCCGTCTATGAGGGAATTTATAAGCTGGAACCGGGTACGGTACTGAAACTGGAGGAGCCTTTTGGCAGGGAAAATCTGTCGCTGTCGGCATACTGGTCCATGAAAGAGGCGGCAAAAAGAGGACAGGAAAATCTGTTCCGGGGAAGCCGGGAAGAGGCGGCGGATGAACTGGAACGGCTGCTGAAAGAGTCCGTACGGGGGCAGATGGAAGCGGACGTGCCGGTAGGGGCTTTCCTGTCTGCGGGGATTGACAGCAGCACAGTGGTAGCGTTGATGCAGTCGCTGCACGGCGGCAGGGTAAGGAGCTTTACCATCGGGATGGAGGCGGAGGGCTATAACGAGGCTGTGGCGGCAAAAGAAATTGCAAGGCATCTGGGCACGGATCATACGGAACTGTATATTACGCAGAAGGATGCCGTAGAAGTGATACCGCGGCTAGCGCATATGTTTGGGGAACCTTTTGCGGATTCTTCCCAGATTCCTACCTATCTGGTAAGCCGGATGACCAGGGAGCATGTGACGGTTTCTCTTTCGGGAGACGGCGGGGACGAATTGTTCTGCGGGTACACCTCCTATGAGTCGGTGAGCCGAATCTGGAATAAGATGAAAAACGTGCCGTATTTTATACGGAAGCCATGCAGCAGCCTGGCGCTTCACAGCCCGTTGGCGAAGAATCCTCTTTACCGGACGAAAGGAACGCTTTTGGAGGCGAAGGGCCCGGGGCGGCTTTACGAAATATCTTATGAAACGGATCCTCTCACAAAAGAGATCAGCAAAACTCACGAGTATTGTCCGTATAAATATAATGAATACGAGGAAGGGTATCTGAAAGAAGTCAATCATAATGTGATGCTGATGGATATGCTGATGTATCATCCGGATGATATCTTAGTGAAAGTGGACCGGGCGGCTATGGCAGTTTCATTGGAAACGAGAGTGCCTATGCTGGACAAGGATGTAGTGGAATTTGCCTGGTCGCTGCCTATTGCATATAAAAGAGAGGGAAAAGAAGGAAAAAGGGTACTGCGTGACGTGCTGTACCGTTATGTGCCCCGGGAAATGATGGAACGTCCCAAAAAAGGGTTCAGCATACCCATCGATCAGTGGCTGATGAAACCGGAACTGCGGGAGTGGGCGGAAAGTCTGACGGACAGGAAAGTGTTGGAGCGCCAGGGGCTTTTGAATGCGGATGCGGTAAGGCAGATTTGGGAGGACTATACGGAAAAGGGGATTTGGCGGATACAAATCTGGTTTCTGCTTATGTTCCAATCTTGGATGTGTACGGAGTACCGCGGCTGACGGAGGTGGAGATGGATATTATACGGATGTCGGGGGGAATCGGAAATCAGATGTTTCAATATGCCCTTTACCTGAAACTGGTTTCTCTCGGACGGGAAGTGAAGTTTGACGATGTGACGGAATATAAGCTGGAAAATGCCAGGCCTATTATGCTATGGGTATTCGGCATCGATTATCCGAAAGCGGATAGGGAAGAGGTAATCCGGCTGACCGATGCGGCTATGGATATGGCCAGCCGTGTGCGGCGGAAGCTATTGGGGAGAAGAAGCGCGGAATACCATGAGGAATCCATGGATTTTGACGCAGCGGTATTGGAAAAAGAAAATTCCTATTTATGCGGATGCTTTCAAAGCGAACGGTATTTTAAGGATGTGGAAGATCAGGTGCGGGAGGCTTTCCGGTTTTGCCGGGACAGACTTCCGGAAGCGGCAATGGAGCGGATGGAAGAGTACGAGAGGAAAATTAAGGAGGCCGGCAGCGGTGCGGTGAGCATTCATATCCGCAGAGGAGACTATCTGGCAACGCCGGAAGTGTATGGGGGAATCTGCACGGATGCCTATTACGACGGCGCAGTCGCCTACATGAAGGAAAAATGTCCGGATGCGGCTTTTTTTGTATTTACCAACGATTCCGTCTGGGCGGAACAATGGTGCAGGAAGAAAGAATGCCCCGGACGATTCACTGTCATCAAAGGCACTACGGAAGAGACGGGGTACTTAGACTTAATGCTGATGAGTATGTGCCGTCACCATATCATAGCCAACAGCAGCTTTAGCTGGTGGGGGGCATGGCTGGCGGCTCCGCAGGGAAAACGGGTGGCCGCCCCGGCCAAATGGCTGAATACTTATGACTGCCGGGATATCTACACTTCTGATATGGTCAGGATAGACGCGGAGGGTAATGTGAGGAACATGGAGGCATAATGAGAGAAGCATTGATTTCGGTTATAGTGGCCGTCTACAATATAAAAGAATATTTGCCCCGCTGCGTGGACTCCGTGTTAGGGCAGACATATAAAAATCTGGAAATTATTTTGGTGGATGACGGTTCGTCCGACGGCTCGGGACAAATCTGCGACGCATATGCAGACCGGGACGGCAGGGTGCATGTCATCCACAAAAAGAACGGAGGGCTTTCCGATGCAAGAAATGCGGGGCTGGATGCCGCGGCGGGAGATTATATCGGCTTTGTGGATGGGGATGACTGGATCGAGCCGGATATGTACCGCGCCATGTATGAGGCCTGTGAGAGGGAAGGGGCAGAAGTGGCAGCCTGCCGATATAAACAGATTACAAAGACAGCCGTTATTGACGCTTCCGCAGGTAATAGTGTATCATTATCAAAGAGGGAGGCATTGGAAATATATGTCTGCGGCGATGAAAGGTATCTGATTTACAATTCCGTATGGAGCAAGCTGTTTTCGGCGGACTTAATCCAAGGGATGCGTTTTCCGGTAGGGAAAAATTCCGAAGACATCATGTTTACCACCAAGGCCTTCTGCAAAATGGAACGGCTGGCCTATCTGGATACCGCATATTATAATTATGTGCTGGACAGGGAAGGCAGCATAATGAACGAAAAGGCAGGGGAACGCAGACTGCGGGACGAAATCCCTTTCTGGCGGGAACAGATCGCTTATATCAGGAAAGCCGGGATGGAAGACTTATCCGACAAGGCGGCCTACCATTTTTACCGCCGGATGCTCTTCTATTATATCGACTTCATGGAGCGGAAAGCTACCAGAAAATATGCGGCGGAAATTACAGGGCAGCTTCGGGAGGACAAAAAAAACGGTATTATCAGCCGGATTTACCGGACGGATGGCGTGGCGTCCGGCGACAAGGCAAGAATGAAGTTAATGCTGGCCAGTCCTTGGTTATATTATTGTACGGTAAAAGTATACGACAAATTTATTATCCCGCTGCGGACAGGCAGCAGCCCTTTGCGCAGATGCGCTTCCGCTCTGCGGCAAACGCAGCGGGACTAGAGCGTGTTTGAGACAGGAGAGACACAATGAGTGAATATAAAAACGGCCGCCTGCAGCTGCCCAACGTAACTTTGGCGGCCATGGACAGCGTAAGAGTAAAAGCCACGGTAAAGGCTCTGGAATACAGTATGAAAGACATTGACTTCGCCGAAACCATACTGGTTACCCATAGGAAACCGTTGTTTCTGCCAAAAGGGATCCAATACCGGCACATTGAAAAACTAAAGAATATTGATGCGTTCAATTATAACATGATTTACCGTATGCATGAATACATCCATACCGACTTCATGCTTCTTGTCCATTATGACGGCTTTGTGGTAAATCCCGATATGTGGCGGGACGAGTTCTTAGACTATGATTATATCGGTTCCCCGTTCCCTTTGCCCAAGGACGATTTCTCCTATCGGGATGCGGCGGGCAACATCTGCCGGGTAGGGAACAGCGTATCCATAAGGAGCCGCCGGCTGCTGGAATTCCCTACGAAGACAGGAATTCCCTTTGAGGCAGATCACGGTTTCTTCAATGAGGACGGATTCATCTGCTGCAAAAACCGGCATTTATTCGAAGCAGCCGGCATGCGGTATGCCCCCTTGGAAGTGGCAAAATATTTCGGGCATGAATCCATGCTGCCGGAAACGGAAGGCATACGCCCATTCGTTTTCCACAAATGGGCCGGCACCAACGCGGAGTACCCGAAATTTTATTGACAGGGCAATGCTCCGGGCAGACTATGAGGTCCCTGCTGTGCGGGATGCGTCCGGACCGGACGCATCTGCCCGGAATCACCAACCATATAAGACCCGCCGCGGCAGCAAGCGGAACTGGAAAAGGAGGAAACATGGTATACGATAGCTTTCAATTTTTTAACGAACTGGATATTCTGTATTTACGCATGAATATTCTAAAGGATGTGGTAGACAAATTTGTAATCAGCGAGTCCACCGTAACCTTTTCCGGCGATAAAAAACCTTTATTTTATGAGGAAAATAAAGAGATGTTTCGGGAGTTTGAGCATAAAATCATCCATAATGTGGTGGACGACACCCCCATGGACTGCGATGCATTCACAAGGGATCACCACCAGAAGTGCGCGGTGGCCAGAGGGCTGGCCGGCTGTATGCCGGAAGATATTGTTATTTTCAGCGATGTGGATGAAATACCGAATCCGGAAACGCTGAAAAAGCTGTTGCCCACAGTGGAGGACGGTAAAATATATATGCTGGCGCAAAGGCTGTTTTACTGCTACCTGAATATGGAGGAAGTATCGGGCAGGCTGCTGTCGGTGACAGGGGAATTTGAAGGCGTGGATAAACCTATGTGGCTTGGGACGAAAGTGTGCCGCTACGGCATGCTGGACAAATATACTACGGAGGAACTGCGCAACAAGGAGCAGAGAGAAGTGGGAGTCCGCGTGCCGGACGGCGGCTGGCATTTCAGCTATATGGGCGGCGGCAGGAATCAGTCGGTGGAAGACAGGGTAAAGTACAAAATAAAGAGCGCGGCTCATCAGGAATACAACAACCGCTCCACGCTTTCCAAAGTGAGGCGTAACATTAAGTCTCATCAGGACATTTTCGGAAGGGATGCACAGATGGTTCAGGTGGAGATTGACGGGACATTTCCGGCCTATCTTCGGGAGAACATCGATAAGTATCAGTATTTGCTCTACCGGAAGCCGAAGTGGTATGAATTCTGGAAATAAAGACATGATATGCGGTTTTGAAATATGGCAGATCGGAAGGTATAAGAAACCGCAGGACAGAGACAGTAAGGAATGGAATGAGCAGAAACGGAAAGCATGAGAGTGCGCTGATGGCAGAAAGCATGAGAGTGCGCTGATGCCAAAAAGCATGAGAATGTGCCGAT
>CAJUIM010000079.1 GCA_910586275.1 uncultured Lachnospiraceae bacterium
AAACTCGCGCACGGGCGTCCGCCTCCCAACATTACATTCAGGCTGAACTGTTACTCATCAGGAACCCTGATTTTCACGGCCTGCTTCATATTCTCGATGCAGACATATTTATGGCTTCCGCCAAACTCCCCGTCTGTCGTCCACGGAATTTCCGTCTCTGCCTCAAAAGTAATTCTCCTGGTCTTAAAGCAGTACATATAATCCGTATTAATATTCCGATTCAGAAGCGCGGCAATGATCATATTGATTTCCAACGGATTGGAAGGCTTCTTAATCAGTGTCACTTCAAACTTCCCGTCGTCCAGTTCCACATATTTACCCGTTATCCTTTTAAAACCGCCGACCGACAAAGAATTTGTCACCATTCCAAAAATAAATTCATCTTCAATGACTTTTTCTTCCTCACAGTCTGCCGAATCTTCTATTATCTGATCTTCCATTATCTGATCTTCTTTTTCCGTATCTTTGCAGGCATCCTTATAGCATACCTTAAGCCTATATGATTTAATGGAAGAAATCCGTTTCACACCCTCCAGCAGATATGCCATATGCCCCAGCACATTTTTAATTTCCTGACTGGTTTCATACGAAACATCCGTAAACAGCCCAAACGCCGCTATATATACAAAACATTTCTCATTAAAGGCACCTATGTCGCACGGATAATCCTTGCCTGACACTATCACTTCCGCTGCCCTGCACATATCCTTCGGCAGCCCGAGGCTCTTTGCAAAATCATTGGTGCTCCCTGCGGGAATATATCCGATGGGTATTTTTTTTGAGCATCTCACCATGCCATTGACCGCTTCATCCAAAGTCCCGTCCCCGCCGCTGCATACCAAAAGGTCATACCGCTTCTTTTTTTCCATGACCGCCCGCACCGCATCTCCTTCCCGCTGTGTAGGATATACGGTAATCTCATAGCCCTCCTTCGCAAAGATATCAATAATATCACACAGCTTACCACGTATTTTTGCTTTGCCTGCACAAGGATTATATACAAACAATATATTTCCTGCATTCATACTGCCGCCTCCGTCTTATGCTTCCTGACCCCAAGAATCAAAAACAGGAGCACCATCCTGATGCTCCGTTCTTTTTCACCATTAAAAATAATTCTTAACTTACTTTTCCTTTTAACAAGTAAGCCTCAATGTCTTCCACAGCCTGCTGTTCGTCTGCCCCATCGGCAATGACCGTCACTTTCTCTCCGCTGTCAAGCCCAAGGCTCATCATGCCCATAATACTTTTGGCATTTACCTTTCTGCCTTCGGCTTCAATGTAAACTGTGCAGTCATGCTTGCTGGCCACCTGTACCAAAACCGCCACCGGCCTTGCTTCCAAACCGGTAGGCAATTGAATCTGCATAACTTTTTCGACCATAATTTCCCTCCTTTAGTTCCTAAGATTATCAGCAATCTCGCTTAATTTCCTCAGTCTATGATTCATTCCTGACTTTCCCATAGGTGGGGTTAGGATCTGTCCCAATTCTTTCAGCGTTGCGTCCGGATATTCCAATCTCAATTCTGCCGTCTCCCTTAAGCTGTCTGTTAGATTCTGAAATCCATAATGTTCCCTTATCAGGAGGATATCCTCGATTTGCCTGGATGATGCATTAACCGTTTTGGTAATATTCGCCGTCTCACAATTTACTTTACGGTTTATGGAATTCCGCATTTCTTTCATTATCCTGTGATTCTCAAAATCCATTAAAGAAACATGCGCTTCCATAATATTCAGCAAATCTACAATCCCTGTGCCTTCCTTTAAGTAAACCACATAATACTTTTTTCTACTGACAATCTTAGCTTCTACCTTAAATCCTTGTATTAGTTGCTTTAACTCCTTAGCCCCCTTTTCATAAGCGCACACAAATTCCATGTGATAGCTTTTTTCCGGATCGCTCATGGATCCAATGCTTAAAAATGCTCCCCTTAAATATGCCCTCTTGCAGCAGGCATTTTTAATAACAAGCGGGTTCGGCCCCTTCTCATCTGCCTCTCTTATCCCGCACCCGTTATTCATTTTTATAGCCTGCAGTATTTTCGCAGTCTCCTCTTTGCCCTCCGCCAGAGTAATATATGTATGTCCCTTTTCTTCACCCAAAGAGATTTGCGAATCAACAGTATTTATATTAAATGTTTTTTCCAATAATGTAAAGCATTTTCTGATAACAGTTTCATTTTCTGTCTGTAAGCACAGACGGACAGTCCCGTCCCCGTCCGTTTCCTGCTTTCCCAAAAAACCGATAATGGCAGCCAGTTCCGCCAGCTGACAGTGCCGGGAAGTGCTGACCTGCCGGGAAAGTTCGGCTTTCACATCGCTTGAAAAAGACATATCTATACCCCTTGCTTTTCGTCCCTATGGTATATCTTGAGTCCATAGTTTCCCTTATTTTTCATGCGCTTGTACAGTTCGTTGGCAAGCGTGACGCTTCTATGCTTTCCTCCTGTGCACCCGATACCGATGACAAGCTGATACTTTCCTTCCTTTACATAGTTTGGAATAAGGAATTTCACCATATCTTCCAGCCTGACAAGGAATTCTTCTGCTTCCGGAAAGCCCATGACATATTCCTGCACCGGACGGTCATTGCCGGTCTGATGCTTCAGTTCTTCTATATAATATGGATTGGGCAGGAAACGCACGTCAAAGACCAAATCCGCATCTGCCGGTATCCCGTTCTTAAACCCAAAAGAAAGAATGGTGACCATGAGACTATTATATTCCTCATTCATGACAAAGATCCTGTCAATTTCTTCCTTTAACTCCCTTGTCAGCAAATTGGAAGTGTCAATCACATAATCCGACTCTTCTTTTATTTCCTTCAATATCTCCCGTTCCTTGTTGATACCATCCTCCACCCTGCCGCCGATGGACAGCGGATGCATTCTGCGGCTTTCCTTATATCTTTTCAGGAGTACCCGATTGGAAGCATCCATAAACAATATCTCAAATACATAGCCGCTTTTCCCTAAATTTTCCAAGGCTCTCTTGGCCTCTTTGAAAAGCTGATCCGAACGCACGTCCAACCCCAATGCCACTTTATTTATTTCCGAATTCGGCATGGCAATCAATTCCACAAATTTTTCCAGTAAGGGTATGGGTAAATTATCCACGCAGTAAAATCCTGCATCCTCCAACATTTTAAGTGCCGTCCGTTTTCCCCCTCCGCTCATCCCGGTCACAACTACGAATCTCATATACGCTTCTCGTCCTCCGTACCTTAGAACGTGTTTAAAAATCCATTCCCGACATCTGCAAGGCAATGCATCACTGACGGAAAGCTGCTTTCCGACATGCTTTCATCTGCCGCATTGCACCGCGCTGCCGCTTCACGCCCTGTTTCAAATCCGTGCGGCATCTTAACAGTCTGTCCGCACTTCCGTTAGAAATCTCCTAAAAATATAATTTCCCGTTCCAGCCTGACTCCGAACTTCTCTTCCACGCGCTTCTGCACCTCTTCGATAACCTTCCTTACATCTGCCGCAGTAGCTCCGCCGGTATTTACAATGAATCCGCAATGCTTATCCGATACCTGCGCACCCCCTATGGAAAATCCTCTCAGTCCCGCCTCCATAATCAATTTTCCGGCATAATAGCCCTCAGGCCTCTTAAATGTGCTTCCTGCGCTGGGAAATTCCAAAGGCTGCTTCTCCCGTCTCCTAACGGACAGTTCTTCCGTTTTGGCATCTATTTCCACCCGATTGCCTGTCTGCAGCTTTAATACCGTCTCCAGAACAATAAACGGACGGTTCTTAATCACGCTGGTGCGGTAACCGAACTCCATGGTTTCATTGTCCAAGACAAGAATCTCTCCTTTCCAGTCCATCACTTCCACGGATTCCACAATCTGCCTCATCTCCCCACCATATGCACCGGCATTCATGACTATGCCGCCTCCCACGGTTCCCGGAATGCCCGAAGCAAATTCCATTCCCGTCAGGCTATGCTCCCTCGCTATTGCAGCCGCCTTCGACAGCAGCATTCCGGCCGGCACAGTCATACGTCGGTCAGATATGGAGGCACTTCCCATGCTGCCGTCCAGCTTTACGATAAAACCGGAGTAACCTTTATCGCCTACAAGAAGGTTGCTCCCGTTTCCAAGGATATAATAGTCCTGCCCTGTAATCTGAAGATAAGGGATCAGTTTTACCAACTGCCCCTTATCCTTTATTTTAAGCAGGCATTTGGCCTCTCCTCCCAGACGGAAGGTAGTATGCCTGCTCATTGGTTCATCCAATAAAATATCTTCCTGCGGTACTATTTCCTTAATATATTCCAAAATTGCCGAATTCACTTTAGACCCCGTCCGTTTTTTATTATAATATGTCATTTTATAATAACTTATTCCAACACTAACTTAGCAGCTCCATATATGCCCGCATCGTTGCCCAAAGTTGCCAAGGCAAATTTTACGTCTTTACATCCCTTAAACACCGTCCTGTCAAAAGGAGGACGGATGTAATCGAACAGAATTTCCCCGGCTTTGGACACGCCTCCTCCTATTACAAACATTTCCGGATTGACCACCCCTGCAATCACGCCCAAGCCTTTGCCCAAGTATTCGCCAAACTGACCCGCAATTTTAACCGCTAAGGCATCCCCTGCCTTGACAGCGTCAAATACAGCCTTGGCAGAGATTTTTTCCAAAGGCCTTTCGCGCAGCATGCTGGGTTCCTCCGTTGCCGTCAGCATTCTCTTCGCCAGCCTGACCACACCCGTGGCCGACGCATATTCTTCCAAGCATCCGGTATTGCCGCAATTGCACGCCTCCGTCTCATTGTCTTCCACATGGATGTGTCCGATTTCACCTCCTGCTCCGCACGCGCCCGTAAGGATTCCCCCATTGACGATAATCCCTCCGCCGACGCCGGTTCCCAGAGTCACTGCCACCATATTGCGGCATCCCCTGCCGCCGCCTTTCCACATTTCACCAAGCGCCGCCACGTTGGCATCATTTCCTGCCTTTACCGTCATGCCCAACAGACCGGAAAGAGTATCGCTGATGCTGAAGGTTCCCCAGCCAAGGTTTACGGCGCCATATACCGTCCCGGATGCATCAATCGGCCCCGGTGCTCCCAGACCTACCCCTGCCACCATATCTTTCTCCAGTTTTTTCTCCTTCATCTTGGCCTGAATGCTTTCGGCGATATCCGGCAGAATCTTTTCCCCCTGATTTTCGGTTCTCGTCGGGATCTCCCACTTATCCAAAAGATTTCCCTCCGCATCGAACAGACCCAGTTTTACCGTAGTCCCTCCTACATCCACTCCAAATACATGCTTACCCATATCATGCCCCTGCCTTTCTTTCCTTTTTATTTATTCATTTGAATTAAAATATATTTACCTAATATAAATTTACTCTTCCTCTTCTTCATCCCTGCGTTTTGCCAAAGACTTCTGCACACGAGTATACAATTCCTGTGCCGCATTATATCCCATCTTCTTCTGACGGTGATTAATCGCCGCGGATTCACAGATAACCGCCAGATTCCGTCCCGGCCGGATCGGAATATTATGGCAGACCACCCGATTCCCCAAATACTCCGTATATTCCTCTTCCAGCCCCAGCCTGTCATACTCCTTATCCTTATCCCACTCTTCCAACCGGATGACAAGATCTATATTCTGCGTATCCCTCACGCTGGAAACACCAAACAGCGTTTTAACATCCACAATACCGATACCCCGCAGTTCTATAAAATGCTTCGTAATATCCGGCGCGGAACCTACCAACGTCTCATCGCTGACCTTGCGTATCTCCACCACATCATCCGTCACAAGGCGATGCCCCCTCTTAATAAGTTCCAGTGCTGCCTCCGACTTTCCGATACCGCTTTCCCCCGTAATCAGCACCCCTTCGCCGAACACGTCCACCAACACTCCATGCACCGAAATACAAGGAGCCAGTTTCACATTCAGCCAACGGATAATCTCCGCCATAAATGCCGAAGTAGCCTTTTTAGTCATCAGTACCGGAACCTCATTGGCCACTGCCGTTTCGAGGAACAAAGCATCCGGCTGCAATTCCCGGCAGAAAACAATGGCCGGAATCTCACGGGATAACAGCTTTGTATATATCTCCTTCTTCCTATCCTCCGGCAAGCCTTCCATATAAGTATATTCCACAAATCCGATGACCTGCAGCCGGGTTGCGTCAAAATGCTCAAAATATCCTGCCATCTGAAGTGCCGGCCGGTTAATGTCCGGCTGGGTAATTTTCACCTTGGCGATATCCAGGTCCGGAGTCAGATTTTCCAGTTTCATCTTTTCTATAATTCTCTTCAAACTTACATATGCCATTTCCTTCTCCTTTTGTCCCTCATTTTTCATACTGCTTTGATTTAATAATTTTATCATAGACAGACTGTAATATCAATTCATCCCGCAATTTTTTCGCCAGGACGCACCGGATATAAAACATAGCAACACTCACTCCCCCCAAGCTGATGGCAACACACAGCCGTTGCCATTATATAGTTGTCTCAGGGACCATCGGAAAACGCCGGTACTTAGTGAGGTATAAATCTGCCCACGGCAGATTTCGAACTTAGTACCGCTGCGTTTGACGCTGAGCGAAAGCGTGTCCCTGAGACAACTATATAATGGCAGCGGCGTCCGTTCCCACCGCCCCCCTACCATTTCCTACGAAACTCCAAAGGTGTCATCCCCTCAGATTTCCTAAACACCTTAATGAAATATCCCGCATCCTGATATCCGCAGTTTTGTGCAATGGACTCTATGGACGCATCACTGAAACGGAGCATAGACTTTGCCTGCGAGACCCGTTTGGCTGTAAGATCCCCAAGCAAGGTAGCGCCGAAAGTTTTTCGGTATTCTCTGGAAAGATGGAATTTACTGATGAAAAACTGGGCGGATAGTCCTTCCAGAGTAATATGTTCGCTATAATGTTCTTCCAGATAAGAGTGTATTTGGTTCAGCTTCTCCGGAATGGAATACTCTCCGGAATGTTCCGCTCTGCTTTCCGTGAAACAAAGCGTGATAATATCGGTAATATATTTGTTGGACAGTAATTCCATGAAGGAGGACTTATTTTTCTGAGTTTGGTAAAGCTGCGCGAGCGCATCCGTAAACGGCACAAGATTCCGCGGACGGAATAGAAAAGGATTTCCCTGCTGCCCATACGATTCATAATAGTCCGCCGCATCTTTGCCGTTAAAATGCACCCACATAAGGCTCCATGGGGCATTTGCACTGCTCTCATGGGAATATGGACGCGTACAGTCCAGCCATATACAGTGTCCCGCAGATATGGGATAATCCTTCGCTTCATAAGATACTGTGCCTGTTCCGTCTAAAACAACAAAAAAAAGATACGAATTCAGATTCTGCCGTTTACTGACATGAGGTTCCAAGCTTTGTAAGGTTCCTACTTCCTGCACATAGAGATAGTGTTCCTTTGCATAGGAAGACGGAGTGGATATAATACGATTGGATGTGGATTTTGCCATGGCTTTGATTCCTTCCGAAACAACTTAAGATATCATTAAAAAAACTCCGTATATTGTATAGCAATATTTTACTATTTAAGGGCAATATTATATGTTGATACTTGCATTATACAATAGTATACTCCCTAAGGGAAGAGCAAAATCAAACGGTTTATATAAATCCGAATCTAGCCTGCTATGCAGAGAAAGGAAAAAATATGCTTTCGGTATGTCTGATTTTTCTATATGTATTGCTGAGCGCATATTTTTTGGGTTTTTTAACCCTGCAGGGTATTCGGCATATATTTGGAAACTGTAAGGTACGGGCAGATGGCTATATCATGGCCGGACTGACGGCAGCCACCGTTTACGCACAGATTTTCAGTCTGTTTTATAAAGTAGGGCTGACGGCAAATCTGCTGTTGGCTGCTATCTGCGCCACGACGGCATTTGTCTTCCGCGGGCAGCTGAAGGAAGAACTTCTGCAGCAATGCAGAGCGGTAAGCAAGAGCAGGAAAATTGTTTATATATTGCTTTTTCTCTTGATGGCCTATGGCACATCCCGTGGAGTCATTCATTACGATACCAGCCTGTATCATGCGCAGAGCATCCGTTGGATAGAAGAATACGGCTTAGTAAAAGGGCTTGGGAACCTGCATTGCCGGCTTGCCTACAACAGTTCCTCTTTTGCCCTGTCCGCGTTGTATAGCTTCCGTTTCTTAGGCGGGCAGTCCTATCACTGCATGGCCGGAGTCTTCGCACTGATATTGGCCGGATCCTGCAGTGAAATTGTGTCGCCACTACGGAAAAAAGGATTGTTTCTGTCAGATTTTGCCAGATTGATGGGAATTTACTATCTGCTCATTATTTTTGATGAAATGGTTTCACCGGCTTCGGATTATTTCATGGTACTGACCGTGTTTTATATTATCATCCGGTACCTTGAACTGTCAGAAACCGGAGAACAAAACTGGCTTCCTTACGGCCTGCTGGCTTTATTATGTGTGTTTACGGTCAGCATAAAATTATCCGCCGCGCTTATTATACTGCTTGCAGCCAAACCGGCCATCATGCTGATACAGGCAAAAAACGGAAAAGCTATTGCCGGTTTCTTAGGATTGGGATCTCTGATTCTTCTGCCCTGCCTGCTTCGGAATATGTTCATATCCGGATGGCTTGTTTATCCTTTTACGGCCATTGACCTATTTCCTATGGACTGGAAAATACCAAAGGAAATTGCAGACTATGATGCCAAAGAGATACAAGTGTGGGGAAGGGGATTATATGATGTGGCAGCATATGCCATGCGGCCGGCAGAATGGATGCCCAAGTGGTTTGCCGGGCAAGGAGCAGCAGATAAACTGTTTATTCTGGCCGGAATTGCGGCAGTCCCTATCTCACTGGCTGCATTGGGAACGGCCTGCATAAAGAAAAATCAAGTTCAGCGGGATCTTATGCTGGCAGCTGCCACTATCAATATTTCCTTTTTATTCTGGCTGTTTTCGGCACCGCTGATCCGGTATGGATGCGTATATGTCTGGCTGGCGGCTCCCGTTACCTTTGGCGGACTTTCTCTTTGGGCAATCGGAAAGGAAGGAACCGGAAAACTGTTCTGGCGGCTTGTTTACGGAGGAATCCTGCTGATAGGCTGCTATAAAACCATAATGTTCGCAACGGAGGCTGTAAAGGGATTTTCGGCAGATTATTTTATTTATCAGAAAGACTATGAAAATTTCGAAGTTCAAAGTTATGAAATAAACGGAGTCACTTTTTACTATCCAAAGGAAGGAGACAGGATAGGCTATGAAGCATTTCCTTCCTCCCCGGCAATGACGGATTTGGAATTTAGGGGAAACGGCATAGAAGATGGATTCAGATACAAAAACGGAAAGGAATGATTTAATCTATGGATAAGACAGATAAAATTTATGTGGCAGGACACAGAGGCCTAGTAGGCAGTGCCATTGTCAGAAGTTTACAAGAAAAGGGCTATACCAATATCGTGGGCAGAACCCACGGGGAACTGGATCTGACCAATCAGGCAGACGTATGCCGTTTCTTCGAAAATGAAAGTCCTGATATTGTGGTATTGGCAGCAGCCAAAGTCGGGGGCATCAATGCCAACAATACAAAACCGGCGGAGTTCGCCTATGAAAATATGCAGGTACAGTGCAATGTCATCAAATGCTGCCATGATTTTAAAGTAAAGAAGCTGCTGTTTTTAGGAAGTACCTGCATCTACCCAAGAATGGCTCCGCAGCCGATACCGGAAGACGCTCTTCTGACCGGCCCTTTAGAGGAAACCAATGAAGCCTATGCCATAGCAAAGATAGCCGGTCTGGAAATGTGCAAATTTTTCAAACGTCAGTATGGAGATGATTTTATCAGCTGCATGCCCACTAATCTTTATGGCCCTCATGACAACTACAATCTGCAGGATTCCCATGTACTGCCTGCCATGATCCGCAAATTCCATGAAGCAAAGGAAAACGGAGAAACATCTGTAGAACTTTGGGGAACGGGCAGTCCCTTGCGGGAATTTCTGTATGTGGATGATATGGCAGATGCCTGTGTCTTCCTGTTGGAAAACTATAGCGGGGAACAGCATGTAAACATCGGCACAGGCAAAGAAGTGACCATCAAAGAATTGGCGGAAACTGTCCGCAGAACCGTAGGGTTTGAAGGAGAAATCCGTTGGAATACAGAAATGCCGGACGGAACCCCAAGAAAGCTGACAAAAGTTGACAAACTGCATGAACTTGGCTGGCATCACAAAGTAGATTTGGAAGAAGGCGTAAAATTGGCCTATGAATGGTTCAAGGAAAATATCGACTGCGCCCGAATGGAAGGAAGGTAAAGAGATATTGAGAGCAAACGGCAAAGATAAGGTATATATGTAGGAAAGGAACCGGAAATCGGATGATGGACAGATACAGCGTAATAATGGCAGGCGGAGGCGGAACAAGATTCTGGCCTCTGAGCAGGAGAAAAATGCCGAAGCAATTCCTGAACCTGACCGGCAAGGATGTCTTGGTAAACGAGACTATCAGCCGGATTGCAGGCAGCGTACCAAAAGAAAACATTTATATTATAACAAATACCTCACAGGCTCCGCTCATGAAAGAAGTCACGGCAGGTAAACTTGCTCCGGACAGGATTTTGGAAGAACCGGAAGCACGGAATACGGCAGCGTGCATCGGATATGCTGCCATAATGCTCCAGAAGAAATATGGGGACTGCATTATGTGTGCATTGGCTTCCGATCATTATATTAAAGATATCCAAGTCTATTCCGAAGTGATGGAATTTGCCATGAAACTGGCGGAACAGGAAGAACAGCTTGTGACAATCGGCATCCGCCCTACATGCCCTTCTACCGGCTACGGCTATATTAAATACAATAAGCGGGTAAAAGAAGTAGCCCACACTATAGGCGCAGTAAGCAGGAAACGGATAGCTGCCTATCCGGTAGCCGATTTCGTGGAAAAACCCGGATTATCTACGGCAAAATCTTATGTAGAACAAGGCTGCTATCTTTGGAACAGCGGAATGTTTGTCTGGAAAACATCGGTGATACTGAAATATTTCGAAGACCTGCTTCCGGATGTATATGAATGCCTGTCAGAAATCGGACAGGCTATCGGAACGGAGAAAGAAAAAGAAACGATAGAGAGGGTATATCCTGCAATCCCCAAAATATCCGTAGACTACGGCATCATGGAACGTGCCGACAATGTAATCATGCTGGAGGGTGATTTTGGCTGGAATGATGTAGGAAGCTGGGACGTTCTGGATGCCTTATATGAAACGGATGCCTATAACAATGTAGTTTATGGCAATCAGATTCACATCGGCTCCAAAAACTGTATTGCTTATGCCAAGGATAAGCTGATAGCCACCATAGGGCTGGATAATGTGGTGATTGTGGAAACGGACGATGCTGTCCTTGTCTGCGACAAAGAACGGGCACAAGATGTGAAAAAAGTTGTGGAACTGTTGGAAGAACGCGGACAGACACAATATTTATAGCCAAAGTCCAAATCTGCTTTCGTCAGGAAACATCAAGCTTGCAATGCTTCCAAGCATAACACATCTTCTTTATGTTCTTCTCATCTGCCTATTGCATATGGGCATCGGACAGTCATATTTCCGCCTGATGCCCATATCTATTATAAATCTATTCATTGTTTGCCTTGTCAGGTATGATTTTCCCATTCCTGCAGGATGGCTTCGCAGGCATCCACATCAATATCGTCCACTGCTGTCAGAAGACGTTCAAACAATTCACGCTGCCATCCTTCATATCGGTACTGTTTCATATCCTGCAATGCCTCTTCCATTTCATTTAAATCCAAATCGTCCAATGCTTTCCTCAGTTTTCGGAACAAAGACGGAAGGACTTCATCTCCGGCTTCCGCTTTATCCTGATCATTACGGACTTCCTCCGGAAAATACGGCTGCAAGATACGGCTGTATTCCATATATTTTTCTAAAAGACATGGGGTCTGTGCATGTATGGTTTCCCCGTCATTCTCATTTCCGGCCTGCTCCAAGGCAGCGGCCATATCCGAAAGGGTAATCGCCCCAATCTGACGGGAGGCGCTTTTTAAAGCATGCACTTCTATCGTATAGTTATGCCAGTCTTCATTTTTTTCATAACGGTCAATTAGTTCCGCCTTTTTACTGATCAGATGATAATAATCTTTAAGTACCAACCAATATAATTTCTCATTTCCCAACAGCTGCAGCGCAGCTTCCACATCCAGACCCTCAATCTTCAGAATATGTTTCTGCTCCTGTTCCTTTCCTGCCTTCCTCCGCTGACTGACTTTCATTATCTTCTCATTTGGCAGCCAGTGCTTCAGAGTGGAAATGAGGAAACGCAGTTCAATCGGCTTCGGCACAAAATCATCCAACCCTTCCCGCAGAAACATAGCCCGAGTTCCGGATACTGCATTGGCCGTAAGGGCAATAATCGGAACATCGTCATAGTCTTCATGAAAACGGCGGATAATATGAGTAGTCTCAACGCCGTCCAACTCCGGCATCATATGATCCATAAATATAAGATCATAGTGTTTCAGAGCTATTTTATCCAATGCGATCTTACCGCTTAAAGCAGTGTCAACATGCATCTGCAGCGGCTCCAGCAAACCTTCTGTCACAGTAAGGTTCACCGTATTGTCATCCACGATCAATACCTCCGCGTCAGGAGCAATGAACTCAAAATCATCATCGGATGAATGAGAGCAATAAAGCTGCAAATCTTCATGGTTCAATATGGATGCAACATTCAACGTATACAAAGGTTTCTTCACAATGATAAGATTCTCTATCTCACTGGAATAATTGGAACGGAAATCCAGTACCAGAACTCCCGTAATCTGTGGATGGCTTTTAATATATCCTTCCATTTGATCCGAGAACACACAATGTTCAATAAAGAGGAAAGTATTTTCATCCGGCTGAAGATCCGCCAAATCTTTGGAAGATGTCAGAAGCTGATATTTTCCGCCGAACCTCCGTAAATCCATTTCCAGCTGTGCCTTTACATAAGGATTGGAGACATATATATACGCGGTAAAAGGCTTTATATCTTTTACCGCAACACAAGGAGACATATTTTCCACCCGCTGGGGAACAATAAAAGAAAAACGGCTTCCTTTCCCGTATTCACTTTCCGCCCATATATTTCCCTGCATCAACGTAAGCAGCTGCTTGGAAATAGCCAGTCCCAATCCGGTTCCTTCCACATTCCGGTTCCGTTTGCTGTCCAATTGCTGAAAGGATTGAAACAGATTTCCGAAATCCTCCTTTCTTATTCCTATCCCGGTATCGGTAACGGAAACCAATAAGTCAATTTGTTGGTTATGCTTCCTTATAAAGTCAATTTTCAGCATTACCTGCCCATGTTCCGTAAACTTAACCGCATTGTTCGCAATGTTTATAATCAGCTGTTTGATACGGATGAAATCACCGTGCAGCTTTGTAGGAATATCCGGCGCAATATCCAAAATGAATTCCACATCTTTGCTGTCTATCCGTGTCATTATGATATTATTGACATCATTGATTACGGAGAATATCTCATATTCACTGGATACAATATCTAATTTGCCGGATTCTATCTTGGAAAAATCCAGGATATCATTGATGATAGTGAGCAAAGTTTTTCCCGAAGATTTAATTTGGTTCACATGGCTCCTGGCCGCCGGAGGCAGGTCCTCACGGAGAGCCATTTCCGCCATTCCGATTACTGCATTCATAGGCGTACGGATCTCATGGCTCATATTGGCAAGAAAATCCGATTTCATGCGTGCCGCCTTTTCCACTTCAATATTAGCCTGATTAATCATCAGCTTATGCTGGGCAATATTGGACAGCACACCGGCTATTGTCTGAAGAAAATCTGCCGTGGTGTCCAAGGAAGCCTTGGACACTATCTTAATGTCCTTGGCTGCATTCCAATAAGTAATCGGATCTACATTGATGCCCCTGGCGGTTTCCATGATTTTAGACATCTGAGGTGCCTCCGTCAATACCTGACCGCCGATAAAACAACCGATCATCCTATTCCCGGCCATAATCGGGGCGGCAAAATCCAACAGTCCCGCATGGCAGTAATAAGCCGTTGTAGTGCCTTTTTTTACGGCAGTCTCCGCACCGTATTTATCACATTGCTCACAGCGCAGACACCCCAATGTGGATTTTCTTGTATATCTCATACAAAATTCGGTAAAATTAGTGCCTTCCGTAACAGCAACCCCATTTGCATCCGTAGTAAGGGAAGCAATCCCGGTCAGTTTGGAAAAGGCATTCTGTACCTGCTGTAAGATATGCGCATCGATCAAGTCAGTAATATGTAATTCTTCCTGCATTGTCTTCTCCCTTTCTGGCTAATCAATAAACTTACTGATAGTAGACAAAAGTTTAATATGGTCAATCGGCTTTAACAGATAGCCTTGTGGCTTCAGAGCCAATGCTTTCTCTATTCTGTTGCGGTCAGAAATGCCCGTCAGGAATATTACCGGTATGTTTCGCGTATGCGGGTTCTCCCGCAGTCTCTTCAATACTGTGGGGCCGCTTTCCAACGGCATCTCATAGTCCAGCAGAATCAAATCCGTTTTCCTGTTCTCCAGAAACTTAAAGGCTATTTTACCGTTTAATGCAGTAGCAACATCATATTTATCTGCCAGATGCCGCTGAATGATCTTCAGCATACGGGAATCATCATCTACAACAAGAATATGTTTCCGTCCCGTAGAGCCAACGGCTACGCCTTCCACTCCTCCCACCGGATCCAAATCCAAATCTAAATTCCCCACAGAGTCCAGCAGGCTGGCCGCTTCACTGACCTGCGCCGATAAAGCGGATAAAAGTGCGGCATTGGGATCCTCCTCAGGCGCAGATACCGGAACAGAGGCAGGCTGCTGCATATTTCCCTGAGGCACTGCATTATCGGACAAAGATACATCTTTCTGCGGCTGGGATGAAGCTGCCTGCGAAGGTGCCACAGCCGTAACCGGCTGACTTGCTGCGGGCTGTGCTGCCTGCGGGGCTTTCCCTGCCTGAGGCTGCGATGCCGCCTGCGGGGCTTTCCCTGCCTGAGGCTGCGATACCGCCTGCGGAGTTTTTTCTGCCTGAGGCTGCGATGCCGCCTGCGGAGTCTTTTCTGCCTGAGGCTGCGATGCCGCCTGCGGAGCCTTCCCTGCCTGAGGCTGCGATGCCGCCTGCGGAGCCTTCCCTGCCTGAGGCTGCGATGCCGCCTGCGGAGCCTTCCCTGCCTGAGGCTGCAATGCCTCCTGCGAAGCCTTCCCTGCCTGAGGCTGCGATGCCGCCTGCGGAGCCTTCCCCATCATAGGCTGTGTTTCCTGCGGAATCCTTCCGGCCTGACCCGCCGTATCGTCGGAACGAGATGCGGCAGTTTCCGGAAGGCTGGAAAAGTAAGCCCTCATCCGTTCTTCCATATTGCCGGTAGACATAGGCTTTTCCATTACCATATCTGCCGCACCGGGTGCTGTCCGGCTATATGCATCACAGTCCCCTCTTGTTCCGATAATGAAAAAAGCAGTATCGGCCGATTCGGGAGCCTGCTTCAGTTCTGATATCCTACGGAAACTGTCCGGCATCTCATGATTCAGGCAGTAAAGAAAGCCATTGGGATGAAAATATTTTATATGGCTTAAAATATCTTCGTAGCGGGCAGAAGTACTTTGATACTCAAAGTCCTCACCTGCTTTCGAAAAAAAATCGTCAATAATCGTTTTGTTATTTCCTGTCAGTAATATTTTGTATTTCATGTCCCATACTCCCATGCAATAAATTCTTTCTATTTATTATAACTAATAATCATAATTTCTGCATCATATTTTTACCGGATCCTCACAGATACATTAACGCTGCCATAAAAATGCCGAGCAAGGCTCCCATCAGAACCTGCAGCGGAGTATGCCCAACAAACTCTTTCAGTTTTTCCTCCACGCTCATTTCTTTCCCCATCTTGTCAAACATTTCCATCATCTCATTCAGCACCTTCGCCTGTATCCCTGTTTCACGCCTGACTCCGATTGCATCATACATGACTACAATTGCCAAGATCGCCGCCACTGCAAATTCAAAGCTGCCGCCTCCATATTCTATCCCTGCCGCCGTTGCCAGCGCACATACCGTTGCCGAATGGGAACTGGGCATGCCACCGCTCCCTACCAAACGCTCTGCCACAAATTTACGGCTGAACCACATATGGATTAACGTTTTCAATATTTGGGCAACCAGCCATCCACAGATTGATGCCATAAAAATCCTATTATGAATGATACCTTCTATAAATTCCATCTTATGTCCATATCCTTCCACAGCCTACCGCATTAAAGCTGTATCTCCCTCATATATTCCGCAATCGCTTTCCGCCAGTCCGCAAAGCAATAATCCGATGTCAGTTTCAGCATGTAATTTTCCAGTACCGAATAAGCCGGCCTCGGAGCCGATGCCGGGTTATCCCGTACATACTCCTGCGTCGAGATATCCTCGACTTTTGTGCTTTTTCCTGCCAAGCGGAAAATTTCTTCCGTAAACTCCGCCCAGCTGCAATACCCCTCGCATGTACCATGGAAAATTCCATAATTATCGGTAGGCAGAAGAAAGGCAATAGCATCCGCCAGTTGGGCTGCACTGGTAGGCGAACCAATCTGATCTCTGACCACTCTGACCACTTCCTTCGTTTCAGACAGACGGAGCATAGTTCTCACAAAATTTTTCCCTTCGCCATACAGCCATGCCGTCCGTATAATAAAATAATTTTGGGCAAAATCCCTGACAAAATTTTCTCCCGCCAGTTTCGATGCCCCATATACTCCCTTAGGGTCTGTCCTGTCAAACTCCCGGTAAGGTTTATCTGCCTCTCCGGAAAAAACATAATCCGTTGACACCTGTACCAGCTTTGCCCCCACTTCTGTGGCTGCCACAGCCAGATTCCTTGGGCCTATGGCATTGATACGGTAAGCATTGTCAGCATCTGTCTCACATACATTCACGTTCGTATGCGCAGCACAGTTAACAATTGCATAAGGCCGTACTTCTCTTACCAATTCCAGCACTTTATCCACATCCGTAATATCCAGCTGCGCCACGTCCGTATTCACCAATTCAATGCCATCATTGCCTGCGTACTTCTTATTAATCGCAACCCCCAGCTGCCCATTGCATCCGGTAACAATTATTTTCTTCATGAACCATCGTCCTCCATACTCATTCTTCATTCCGGCCAAAACCTGCATATTTAGGCAATGTCATTCACTTAAGCCGCAGCCTGCGTCAGGAATCCTGACGCGGGCTGTGACTTAAGTGAATGACATTGCGTATTTAGGGGCAATCACTGCTTTGCCGTTTCTTCTTTATCATACAACCCTTATATTCATTATGCAAGTAAATTCCTGTTTATATCACGGAAATCGTAACAGTTCAGCCTGAATGTAATGTTGGGAGGCGGATGCCCGTACGCGAGTTTTTTTAGTGGCCGGCAGCAGCGGAACTGCCTGTCCCGGATTTTCCGT
>CAJUIM010000080.1 GCA_910586275.1 uncultured Lachnospiraceae bacterium
CCGTCCGGCAGTCAGCCGGACAGGGAACGGCAAAATTTTTTACACTTCTTTTACGTCTTTATCTCACCTGAGCAAATACAAGAGGGGCAGAGCCGCCTTTGGCTCTATGTTTTCCCATGAATGGAGTATAGCACACATTTTTTTTCAGACAACATATTAAGTTTTAAAGCCTATTTAGATTGAAGGCAGAGACGGCCATATCATTTACAATCTTCTGCTGCCATCATGCACTTACCACAAGGTACCTCAAATTCTACACGGGTATCCGGCTTTGTATTTCGGTTGCTTAAGAGGCACACCGTCTCAATATTCCCGGTAAAAGGAAACTGATCCACGCTCCCTACTCTCTCCACCGCATACCCACTCTCCAGAAACACTTCCAAATCCCTCACCAAGCTTGTAGGCTTACAGGAGATATAAACCAGCCTGTCCACCTGGTAGTCGATAATCTTCTTCAGTGCTTTTGGATGTACCCCATCCCGGGGCGGATCCAGAATAATGAAATCCGGCTTCTCCTCTATCTCATCCAGCACCTTCAGCACATCCCCCGCGATAAACTGGCAATTGTCCAGTCCGTTCAGGCAGGCATTTCTCTTTGCCGCTTCCACTGCCTCTTCCACAATCTCCACCCCGATTACTTTCCCAGCCACATCCGCCATCATCTGCGCAATCGTACCGGTTCCGCTGTACAGATCAAAAACTACCTTATCCTTCTTTTCCGATAAAGAACCGATAAATTCCCTCGCCATGCCATATAAGACTTCCGCGCCGTAAGTATTGGTCTGAAAAAAGGAAAACTGAGAAATACGGAATTTCAGTCCCAACAGTTCCTCATAAAAATAATCCTGCCCATATAGCGTCACTGTCTCATCACTCTGTACAATATCTGCCACAGAATCATTTTTCGTATGCAGAATCCCAACAATTTTTCCTTGCAGGCTAAGCCCCAGCAGCATATCCCGAAACGGAGTCAGATCATGTTCCTCCTGCGTGGTCGTCACAAGGGCAATCAGTATCTCTCCCGTCTTCGCCGCTTTCCGCACCAGCAAATGACGCAGATAGCCCTCATGGCGCAGCCTGTGATAGAAACTCACATTTAAACGTGCAAAATATTCCCTTACGCCGCGCAGTATCTTCCGGTAATCCTCATCCGCAATACAGCATCCCTCCACTGACACAATATCATAAAAGCTGCCCCTTTTATGCATTCCCAGAACCAACGGACCATCCTTCCTCTCATCTCCGAAAGAAAATTCCATCTTATTCCTATATCCGTAAATCACCGGACTCCCTTTTATTTCATCATATTTATAAGGACTTTCCTGCTTTGCCAAGACCGGCGCCAAAAGTCTTTTTATCTGTCCGTCCTTCATATGGAGCTGCTCCTCATAAGGCAGCGAAATACTGACACAGCCCCCGCAGATGCCGAAATGCGGGCATGGGCTTCCGATTTCCGCCGGAGACGGCTCCAGCACTTCCAGCAGCCTTCCCTCCGCTTTTCCTTTCCTCACTTTATTGATTCTACAAGATATTTTCTGCCCCGGAAGGACATTTTTCACCACACAGATTCCGTCGTCACAAGAAACAATTCCTTTATTCGGAAAATCCACTCTTTCCACTATGCCCTCTGCCACTTGTCCCTTTTTCATCTCAATCCTCCATGCCGCCCTGGGCGGCTCAAATAGAAGTGCGAAACTTAACGTTTCTTAAGCAGTGTCTCTTTCTGCCTTAAAAGCATTTTTCACACAAACCTCCGCAGATGCCTATCAGCCAACCGCATCCTTCATCTGCACGGAACCCGCCATCGAGCAGGGAAGACTTTTCCTGCCCGTTACGCGACCCATGCGCCGCATAGCGGCATATTTCTTCCGTACAGAGCTGCGCATGAAAAACGGAATGTACGCACAAGTACATTCCGCCCAATTATCTTTAACGTTTAATTGCACAAAACTCTCCTGCCGAACCGGCAGGCACTGAACCTATATTCTATTCGTCCGCTGACTCGTCATCCTCGTCGTCGTCATCTTCATCCTCGAAGAAATCATCATCAAAGTCATCGTCGAAATCATCTTCAAAATCTTCCAGATAATCCGGTTTCAGATAACGATATACTGCATATGCAATGCCGGCTACTGCTGCAACTGCCCCGATTACGGCAAACACCCAGAGTACCGTATTGCATTTCTTTTTCTCTTCTTCTTTCTTACCCAAAAGTTCATTGATCCTGCTCATATCAATATATTCTTCCAGTTTGTTGAACTTGTTCAGCCTGTCTAACTTATTCATATCCTATACCTCGCTTTGTCTTTATTCGGTTTATTGTTACCCGTTGCCGACGCTTTCATTCCGTGCCGCCGGATATATATTATATATAATATAACACTAATTCCAGAAATTTACTATAAAAATTTAATAAATTTATATTTTTTTCAATTTGGCAAAAGCCGCATACATAATTTTCTGCCCTGCGCCGTCGAAAACTACCGTTACCTGATAATCTTTCGGCCCCTTTTCCAAATTCGTCACCGTACCGTCCCCATACTTTACATGTTTTACCCTGTCTCCTACCGTATAGTCCGGCGCTGCCATTCCCTTCAGGCCTTTCGACAGCCCGTTCACACCGTGCAGCACGCCCACGCCTCCGCCGGCAATAAACGGCTTATTCTCTGCCGATGTACGCTTCGGAACCGCCACGGCTTTGGGCTTTGGCTTGACGCCGCCGGACTCCTGCTTCCCAAAGACAGGCTGATATCCGCCGGCACATTCCTGCTGCCCGCCGTTTCTGCCATGGCTTTCAGAATATCCGCCGGCTTCTCCGTTATCCCCGTCCTCTTCCGTCCCGCCATACTGCCTCATATAATTCAGCCCGAACGGCTTCGATTTGAAATGGTTTCTTTCGTATGAATCTTCCTCATATTCCGCGGCATCCCACCGTCTGACGGACGGAACCTTCTGATCCAGCAGTTCCTCCGGTATCTCCTTTACGAAACGGCTTACCGGATTGTACTGCGTCTCCCCCCGTATCATCCGCTGCCTGGCACAGGTAATGGTGAGATCTTCCATGGCTCTGGTAATGCCTACATAAGCCAGCCGCCGCTCTTCCTCCACATCCTCCCTATTGTCGGAAGTAATTGACATATAACTTGGAAATACGCCGTCTTCCATCCCCGCCAGATAAACATGCGGGAATTCCAGTCCCTTCGCGCTGTGAAGCGTCATCAGCAGCACCCGGTTGCCGTCATCTCCTATCCGGTCGATATCCGCCACCAAAGCCACTTCCTCCAAAAACTCGCTCAAACTCGGCCGTTGGCGGACACTTTCAAAAGCTACGATCTTACTGATCAATTCGTCGATATTGTTAATCCTGTCCTCCGCGTCCTCATCTTCCGAATTTTTCAGTTCCTCTATATAGCCCGTAGTGCTTATGATATCTTTGATCAATTCTTCCAGCCCATAAAATTCCAGTTTGCTGCGGAAAGCCTGAATCATCGTGACAAAGGGTTTCAGCTTGGCCGCACTCTTTCCGATTGCCATAATCTGATCCGCCTCCCGCAGGGCATCATAGAAACTGATGCCCCGCACATCGGCATACTCCTGCACCCGCCCGATGGTAGCCGCACCGATTCCCCGCTTCGGCACATTGATAATACGCTTTACCGCCACATCGTCCCTGCCGTTGTCAATGGTCTTCAGATATGCCAGCATATCTTTAATTTCTTTACGGGCGTAGAAATTCGTGCCGCCCACCACATCATAAGGAATCCCCGCCACTACAAAACGTTCTTCCAGCATACGCGCCTGTGCATTGGTACGGTAAAGAACCGCACAGCCCCCGTAATCCAGAATCCCTTTCCGCTTTTTCCCGGCCACATCGTCTGCCACAAACTCTGCCTCGTCGTAAGCTGTGTCAAACTGCCGGAAGTGCACCATGCTGCCTCCGTCCTTCTGTGTCCAAAGAGACTTGTCCTTACGTCCCACATTATTCCGAATTACCGCATTTGCCGCATTCAATACATTCTGTGTGGAACGGTAGTTCTGCTCCAGCTTAATGACCACGGCCTCCGGATATACCTTTTCAAAATCCAGGATATTCCGTATATTTGCCCCGCGGAATTTATAAATAGACTGGTCGTCGTCTCCCACCACACAGAGATTCCTGTACTGCGCTGCCAAGAGCCTTACAAATTCAAACTGTGCCGTATTCGTATCCTGATACTCGTCCACCATAATATAACGGAACCTGTCCTGATATCCTGCCAGTACCTCTGGGCAAAGCCTGAAAAGTTCTACCGTTTTTACGATCAGGTCGTCAAAGTCCAGCGCATTGCTTTTCCGCAGCGCGGACTGATATTCCTCATATGCCTGCGCAATTCTTGATTTCTGATAATCCCCCCCTGCCTGCAGCCGATACTGCTCCGGAGAAATCAGCTCATCCTTTGCGGAAGAGATGGCACCCATGATCGTCCGTTCTTTCAGCATCTTTGTATCGATCTGCAGACGTTTGCAGACATCCTTCATTACCGTTTTCTGATCGTCCGTATCATATATGGTAAAATTATTGTCATAGCCTATCCTGTCTATGTACCGCCTGAGAATCCGCACACAGGTAGAATGGAAAGTGGATACCCACACCTGGCTGGCACCATGCCCGATAATCGTGTCCACACGTTCCCGCATTTCCCCTGCCGCTTTATTGGTAAAGGTAATTGCCAATATATGAAATGGCTGCACCCCCATTTCCTCTATCAGATAAGCAATCCTATGTGTCAGCACTCTGGTCTTGCCGCTTCCCGCACCGGCCAGCAGCAGCACCGGCCCGTCAGTGGTAAATACCCCCTGCTTCTGCTGTTCATTCAATGTGTCATATATGCCCATATATCTTTCTTCCCTTTCTTTTCGCCGGGAATGCTCCTTTCACATACCTGCGCCGTTTTCTCCTGCTTAGTCCCCTGTCCGGCCGTAAATGATATTTCCGTCCCGAAGGAAGATCGGAGTCTGACCGAAAATACTACACAATATCTCCGTCATTAAACGGATCTCCGCATTCCGGACAGAATTTGGGCGGATTTTTCGGATCCTCCGGTTCCCAGCCGCATTTGTCGCAGCGGAACAAAGGCACGCCTTCCGGTTTCTTCTTCCCGCACTCACTGCAGAACTTCCCTTTGTTCACCGTACCGCAGCTGCAGGTCCATCCCTCCGCCGGTTTCGCCGCCCCGCATTCACTGCAGAATTTTCCCTTGTTTCCTTTGTTCCCGCAGGCACATTCCCAGCCTCCGTCTCCTGCGGAAACATTGGAAGGAGAAGACGGATTGCCTGCGGACATATTCCCTCCCGTCCCGGCCTGCTGCCCCATCCGGAACAAAGCAGCCGCATCCAGGCCGCCGGCCATATTTGCCATATTCATTGCCGCAAAGCCCATCATCGGCCCTGCGGATTTATTGGAAGCAGCCGCCCGCATGGAATCTGCCTGAGCATCCACCAATGCCGCTGCCGCCATATCCGTATTCCGATACACTGCAGTGCGCTGAAGCCTTTTTATCATCTCTTCGTCTTCTTCGGAAGCTTTCACTGCGTTCACTCCGAAGGAAACAATAGAAATCCCCCTCAGCTGCGCCCATTTTGCCGACAGTTCCTCATTCAGGGCCTGCGCCAGTTCCGCCGTATGCTTAGGAATGGAACTGTAACGTACGCCCATTTCCGAAATTCTTGCAAAAGCCGGCTGCAGGGCGGTGAGAAGTTCCGTCTTCAGCTGACTGTCTATCTTGTCTTTCGTATAATCCGCCGTAATGTTGCCGCACACATTGGCATAAAACAGCAAGGGATCCGTTATCTTATAAGAATATTCCCCGTTGCACCGCAGCGCAATATCCACATCCAGGCCAATATTGGCATCCACCACCCGGAAAGGCACCGGGCTGGCCGTCCCGTACTTATTGCCTATGATTTCTTTCGTATTGAAAAAATAAACCCTCTGGTCTTTCGCCGCTTCTCCCCCGAACGTAAAGCGTCTGCCTATGGCAGCAAAGGTCTTCCCTATGCTCTCTCCCAGATCTCCGTAAAACAGGCTGGGTTCCGACGACGTATCATACACAAATTCTCCGGGCTCCGCACAGAACTCCACGATTTTTCCCTGTTCCACAATAATCATGCACTGCCCTTCATTGACAGCTATTACGGAACCGTTGGTAATAACGTTATCCACGCCCTTCGTATTGCTTCCCTTACCGCCCGTCTGTTTCCTGCCCTTTGTCACCAGCACATCGTTTGCCAATGCATCACAGCAGAAATACTCCCTCCACTGATCCGCCGCCACGGTGCCCACCGCCGCCTTAATAGCTTTTATCAATCCCATTTTCCCTATACCCTCCGTCCACGCTATGTTTTCAGACCGTTCTTTTCTGCCGGGAAATTGCTCCGGCATAATTTATTCCTTAAACATTATAACGATTTTGCCATTTATTGTCCAGAACATGTTTTCACGGAAAATAATTTTCGGTTTTGTCCGTCCTATTGCTTCATTCGGGGACATAAGGGAATGAGATGCGGGACAGGCACACCTTTTCCATTCACAAATATAATAAACCATCAATCTATCTGGAGGTATTATGAAAAATATGCGTAAAACCAATACTTATCAAATGTTCAGAAGAATACTTGCACTGACTCTCTGCCTTACCCTGCTCTGCCCTTTCCTCACAGGATGCGGCAAAACCGGAGATACCGTATCCAAAAGTTCCGGCGGGACGGCAAAAGTCACCTTAAACGAAGTGGCTCATTCCATCTTTTACGCCCCCATGTATGTCGCCATAGAAGAAGGCTACTTTGCCGAAGAGGGCATTGACCTGACGCTTGTTACCGGTTTCGGTGCGGATAAAACAATGACTGCCCTGCTCACCGGCGAAGCGGATATTGGCTTTATGGGAAGTGAAAGCACTATTTACACCTATATCGGCGGCACCCAGGACTATGCCGTGAACTTCGCCCAGCTGACCCAACGTGCCGGGAATTTCCTTGTATCCAGAGAACCGGTTTCCGACTTTTCCTGGGATATGTTAAAAGGAAAGGATGTATTGGGCGGAAGAGCCGGGGAACGGCCGCAGTTTTGAAAAAAAATAACGGATCATCGGCCCTTGATCGTTTCCCGATCCATCCATCTTTGAATTTCTTCCGGATCCGCCGCTACCCGGTAAGGCTTCCTGGCTTGATCCGTCTTCTCAACAATCCCCATTTCCGTCAATCGGCACAGAAACATGGCCGCCGATTTGGGCGTTCCCGGCCATCCCACTTCTTTCAGCCTTTTTCCCATATGCCTGACCGATGTATACCCTCTGGACTGCTTTTCCTCCAGCACAATCCGCAGTACATCCTTCAAAATATTTTCCCCTCTTCCCAGCTTTTCTGCCGCCTCTTCCCTATCCTGCCGGGATGTAAATCCATACCTGAACATTATTTCGAAAGAACCGTCCCTGTCCGCAATAATTTTTTCTACCAGCAAATCCACATCCCTTGCCGTCAGTTCCTTTTCCGCAAGTACCTTCCCTAAGACATCCGCCGCCTTTATTTCCTGCCCGTCCGGCTCTTCCTGTCCTTGCCTGCTCTCTTCCTCCATTTCCTCAAGCTGCCCCTGCAGCCGTTCTATCTCTCCCAGCGCGGTCTTTTCCAGTTTTCCGTATATACTTTCCCATATGGCTGCATGCTCCCTGTCCTCCGCCATCTTGGCAATTTTCTCTTCCGCAATCAGTTCCAGCCTCTTCCTCTGCCGATGAAGTTCGGCATCCAGTTCCTTCCTATACTCCTGCCGCCGCTTTTCTTTTTCCTGCCGCTTTTCCAAAGAATATCCGGCAATGTCGTCATACAGCATTTCATAACAAACTTGGAGATAACGGAGCACCGCTTCCGTCAGATCCTTTTCTTCCAAAGTATGTGCGCTGCAGTATTTGCTTCCTCTGGCATTGTAGGTCCGGCAGACAAAATATGTCTTCTGTCTCCGTTTCTCCCTGCGGATAAGATTCATCCGTTTTCCGCAGTCCCGGCAGAAAACGCATTGACCGAATATGCTGCCGTTCACTCTCTGCCCTTTATAGGCAGTGCGTATGCGCCCCGCCATGGCCTCCTGCGCCCTCTGAAATGTCTGCGCATCCACAATTGCCTCATGACGGCCGCAGAAAACATACTGCTCTCCTTTGGGCACCCTTACATCCGTCCCGTGTATGGTTTTCCGCTCCCGGACATGCATCCGCCGGTTTCCGATATAACAGTCATTTTTTAAGATATCCCGTACCATGCCGGCAGACCATTCTTTCGCCTGTCCGCAGGCTGCCCCTTTTCTCTGCTTCAGCATGGCGGACGGCGTGGAAATCCCTTCCTCATTAAGTTTCACGGCAATCTTCCGGTACCCGTCCCCTTCCAGATAAAGGCGGAATATTTCCCTTACTACCCTTGCCTCCCGTTCCACAATACATAGTTCCTGCTTCTGTCCCTGAGATACTTCATACCCAAAACAGGGCCTTGCGGCCAGCGTGCCCGCCCTCTGTCTTGCATGAAGAACCTGCTTCATCTTCTTGCTGGCATCTTTTACATAACGTTCGTTGTACCATGTCTTGATTCCCAAAATATCGTCTTCTTCCTTAGAAACGGAATCATAGCCGTCATTTACCAGCACCAGCCGGATGCCCCGTTCTTTCAGTTCCTCTATCAGCAGCAATACTTTCGCATTATGCCTGCCAAGACGGGACAAATCCTTGGCCAGCACTGTATGAATCAGCCCGGCATCAATATCTTCCAGCATTTTCCGCATCCCGGGGCGTTCCAGCGTATATCCCGATATATTGTCGTCCTCATAAAATATGTCAATGCAAAAACCCGCAGAGGACGCATACTGATCCAGAATCAGCTTCTGATTTTCGATGGACACATACTGTTTCCGATCCTCATCCCGCGACAGCCGCAGATAGCCCGCCACCATCCCTGCCCTTCCATTGCCATATATGTCAGACATGATTCAGAACCATCCCCTTCAATGCTTCCCTGATATCTTTCGGCCCTTCCTGAAAGACTGCCACCTTCATCCCCCTATCCGTATATGCTTTCTTCTCCTCTTCCTCTTCCCGCTCCGACATATGCTCCGTCCGCAGCAAATAGTGGATACACTTACTATTACGATTGATCATAAACCGCTCCGGCTTTTTTTTGATTATATGAGAATGCCGCACATATATATGAAACTTTCTTCCCCATATACTCCGCTCTTTCCGGAGCGGGGCTGCCCTCTCAAGGCAATCCTCCTCCCGCAAACAGCCGAATCTTCTCCCCTGCCGCCCTTTCACTGCAATAGACAAAATTGAACTCACCGCTTATTTTCATGTCCTCCGCCTCAAACACACAGAGATTCTCCCTGCTCTTTGCAATCGGCGCATATGCGAAGGTAATGGCATTCTGCCCGATGACCAAATCCGTGATCACGCGGAAATTGCCGGCGGAAACCGTCCGCTTAAAGCACTCCAGGGAGAAACCACGATCCGCCACCGCCTGCTCCAGCAGTGCCCGCGTTCCGGAGCCGCGTTCGCGGATGACTAGGCTTTCCTTAAACAACTCTTCCAACGGCACCTGTTTTCCTGCAAACCGATGCCGGCCGGAACAGATTCCCACAAAACTTTCTTTTTTAAAAAGCCGGTAGGAATAACGTTTCTTGTCGAAGACCCCTTCCACTATGGCAAAATCCAGTTCCGAATTTTCCACCATATATAAAAGATTTTCCGTATTGTCAATCACAAGGTTCAGACTATGGGATTCATCCGACAGGAACCGGTTTACCATATCATTCAGGACAAATTCACCGATTGTTTTTGTGGCTCCCACATTCAGCAGAAGACTGCCCGGATTTGTGAACAAACGGCGCACATCCTCCTCCTCCGCCAGAACGGCATCGGCATATTTTTTCAGCAGCTCACACTCTCTCGTCCTCACCAAAGTTTTTCCGTTGTACTCGAATAATTTCACTCCGTAATATTTTTCCAGATACTGAATATGCTGCGTCACCCCCGGCTGGGTCATATTCAGCCTGTCCGCAGTCTTTCTGTAATTCATTTCATGATACAGCACACGAAATGTATGCATCCTAAAATCAATCATGCCGCACCTCTTTCCTGCTTCTCTTCCGTTATGCGGATATCCCTGCAGCCCGCCGGATAGAAATGTCCCTTTCTTCCTGTCACGGAAATCTATATTCCGCTTGCTCAGTCTTTCCGCATACCATAATTTATTATTATCAATCTATAAGAAATAATAATTTAATTTTATCACCATATTATGGTAAAATCAAACATAAGAAAAAAGTAGTTTAAGATTAAAATTAAAAAGGAGACTTTTCATGAAAACTGTTATTATCGGCGGTGTGGCAGCCGGGACGAAAGTAGCCGCAAAGCTGAAGAGGGAAAGACCTCAGGACGAAGTTGTCATTTACACCAAATCAAAAGACATTTCCTATGCGGGATGCGGACTTCCCTACTATATCGGCGGAGCCATTGCCACGGAAGAAGAACTGATTGTGAACACCCCGCAGAAATATATGGGGCTGACCGGCGCCGCCGTACATACGGACAGTGAAGTCACCGAGATAGATCCTGCCGGCAAGACGGTTTCCGTAAACGGCGAAACGGTTTCCTATGACCGGCTGGTAATTGCCACCGGCGCTGCACCCATCGTCCCCGCCCTGCCCGGCGTGGATCTGCCCGGGGTTTTCAAAATCCGTACTCCGGAAGACGCCATCACCGCGAGAAAATACGCGGAAGACAATCACTGCAAGAAAGCGGTGGTTGTAGGCGGCGGGTTTATCGGGCTGGAAGTAGCGGAAAATCTGGCGGCCAAGGGCCTCTCCGTCACAGTGGCAGACATGGCCGAACAGCTTATGCCCAATATCTTCGATTATGATATGGCCGATTACCTACGGCGCAAACTGACGGAGGGCGGCATCCGCATCCTGACCAAAAGCGGCCTGCAGGAAATAAACGGCGAGACAAAAGTAACCTCCGTGAAGACCGGTTCCGGCAGCCTCCCCTGCGACATACTGATTCTTGCCATCGGCATCCGCCCGGCCACGGCTTTCCTGGAAGGGACGGGCATCGAAACGGAACGGGGGCTGATCCTTACCGATGAATACCAGAGAACCAATCTTCCGGATATCTATGCGGTGGGCGACTGCGCCATGGTAAGAAACCGTACCACGGGAAAAAGGCAATGGTCGGCCATGGGTTCCACCGCCAACATTGCCGGCAGGGCATTGGCGCTGAATTTAAGCGATCAAGAAACGGCATATCCGGGCGTGCTGGGCACCGGCGTGGCAAAGCTTTCCAAGACCCTTTCCGCGGCAAAGACCGGCTTGACGGAAACCGCAGCAAAAGAAAACGGCTACGATGTCATAAGCGTCACCTGCGTAAATGATGATAAGGCTCATTACTATCCGGATTCCTCTTTCTTCATCACAAAACTGATTGCGGACCGGGCTACACGGAAACTTCTGGGCGCACAGATCATCGGCAGCGGCAGCGTGGACAAAATGGCGGATATTGCCGTAGTAGGCATTTCCATGGGAATCAAGGCCGACGACTACATTACGATGGACTTTGCCTATGCCCCGCCCTTTTCCACGGCCATCCACCCCTTTGCCGCCGCCTGCTCCATACTGGTCAATAAAATGGACGGTAAGCTAGTCACTTTCACCCCTTCCGAATATGCACAGGGAGCGGCCAAAGACTATGCCGTCATCGACTGCCACCCTGCTCCTTCCATACCGGGCGCGCCTTGGGTAAACCTGACAAAATTGGATCATTTGGCATACGGCAAAGAGGACCGGCTGCTCTTAGTATGCGCAAGAGGCAAAAGAAGTTACCTGCTTCAGAATAAACTCCGCAGCCTCGGCTACACCAACACCCGTGTGCTGGAAGCAGGCGCCACGTTCAATGTCATAAAGAAATCCCTTCCTTCCGGCGCAGCCCTTCCTCCCGAGGAAATCAAAAGAGTAAAAGCACTGGGCTGCCTGCAGGATAAACGATATGCTGACGTATTCAATGTGCGTATCATCACAAAGAACGGTAAAATCACGGCAGACGAACACCGGGCAGTGGCAGAAGCGGCGGAACGCTTCGGCAGCGGCGAAGTGACCATGACCAGCAGGCTCACGCTTGAAATCCAAGGCGTAAAATACGAAAAACTGGATGCCCTGTTCGCTTTTGTTGCGGAAAACGGACTGGAAACCGGCGGCACCGGCTCCTTGGTACGCCCCGTTGTTTCCTGCAAAGGCACTACCTGCCAATACGGCCTGATTGACACCTTCGGGCTGAGCGAAAAAATCCACGAACGCTTTTACAAAGGCTACCACGATGTGGTGCTGCCCCACAAATTTAAAATTGCCGTGGGCGGCTGCCCCAACAACTGCGTAAAGCCTGACTTGAACGACCTTGGCATTATCGGCCAGATGGTACCGCAGTTTGACCTCTCCAAATGCAAAGGCTGCAAGAAGTGTCAGGTAGAGACAGCCTGCCCGATTAAAATCGCAAGTGTGCCGGACGGAATCCTCAATGTAGACATGGATGCCTGCAACCATTGCGGCCGATGCCGGAGCAAATGCCCGTTCGGCGTGACGGAGGAATATACCAATGGCTACCGTATTTACATCGGCGGCCGGTGGGGCAAGAAAATTGCCAACGGACAGCCCCTTGCCAAAATTTTCACCAGCGAGGAAGAAGTGCTGGACACCGTGGAAAAGGCCATCCTCCTGTTCCGCAACGAAGGCATCACCGGCGAACGCTTCGCCGACACCGTCACAAGGCTGGGCTTCTCTTATGTGGAAGACAAACTTCTGAACGGCGAAATAAAGAAAGAAGAAGTTTTGGCAAAACAAGTAAAGGGCGGCGCAACCTGCTGATATACGGCGTTACGCGCATATGGCACAGCTTCTTAAGCTTGCATGTGAGATTTGCTGCCCGCAGACAATATTTTCAGCCCGGCACTGTCGGGCTGATTTTACGAGGTGAATTATGAAAAAATTATATTTTATTCTCTTTCTTTTCCTTTCCTTATCCGTTTTTCTTATCTGCGGCTGCGGTGAAAAGACCGAACCTACAGAGGACGGATATACCTTTACCGATGATCTGGGACGGACAGTGAGCGTCTCCTCCCATGAAAAAACCGCCGCGCTGCTGGGCAGCTACGCGGATATCTGGATTCTTTCCGGAGGCATGGTCTGTGCCACGGCCGATGATGCCTGGGACGATTTCAATCTGGGGCTCCCGGAGGACACCGTAAATCTGGGCGGAACCAAAAACTTAAGTTTGGAAAAGCTTCTTGGCACAGACCCGGATTTCGTCATCGCCAGCACCAATACCCCGCAGCATCTGGAGTGGCAGAAAAGCCTGGAAAACGCAGGCATAACAGTCGCCTATTTTGATGTCTCAGATTTCGGCGATTATTTAAGAATGCTGAAAATATGTACGGATATCACCGGCCATCCGGAAGCTTATGAGACTTACGGCACCGAACTGAAAAAACAGATTGACGAAATACTTTCCCGGTGCGGCAATCAGCCCTCCCAGACCGTCCTCGTCCTGCGTGCCTCCGCGGCAAGCATCCGTGCCAAAAACAGCGGCGGCACGGTTTTAGGAGCCATGCTCCAAGATTTCGGATGCAGGAACATTGCCGACGATGACAACACCCTTTTGGAAAACTTAAGCATCGAAAGCATTGCCCTGCAGAACCCGGATAAAATATTCTTCATCCCCTCCGGGGACGATACGGAAGGCATGGAAAAAAACATTGAAAACATGTTCCGGGAAAATCCTCTCTGGAGTGAACTGGATGCCGTAAAAAACGGCCATATATATTACATGGAAAAGCGTCTGTACAATTTCAAGCCAAACGCATACTGGGCCCAGGCTTATGAAAAACTGGAGGAAATTCTGTATGCGGAATAGCACGAAAAAGTTCAGGCTTCTTATGGCAGGAAGCCTGATTCTCTGCCTGATCATCACCATCCTCAGTCTTTGCCTGGGAACTATCAATTTCAGCATAACGGAAGTTTTTTGGGCACTGTTCCAAAAAGGCGGGAAAATGAATATCAATATTTTGAAATACGCCAGGCTGCCCCGTACCGCTGCCTGCCTGACAGCCGGTGCCGCCCTTTCCGTATCGGGCGCAGTGCTGCAGAACATCCTTGCCAATAAGCTGGCTTCCCCCAGCATCATCGGCGTGAATGCGGGTGCCGGCCTTGGCGTCACCGTAAGCTGCGCATTGGGAGCCATGTATGGCTGGACGGTGTCGGTATCTGCTTTTCTCGGCAGCCTGATTACCGTTATGGTCATCGCCCTCTTTTCCGTAAAGACCGGAGCCTCAAAGACCACCGTTATCTTAGGCGGCGTGGCCTTAAACAGCATGCTGAATGCCTTTTCCGAATCCATTACGGTGCTGAACCCGGATGTGGCAGTGCTGACCACCGAATTCCGTGTAGGCGGCTTTTCGGCCGTATCGGCAGAAAGACTCTTACCGGCTTCCCTGCTGATTCTCACCGCCCTGCTTTTTCTCTTTACGCTTTTTAACGAACTGGACGTGCTCTCCCTTGGGGACGAAAATGCACAGAGCATAGGCCTCCCCGCCAGAAAATACCGGCTTCTGTTTCTGACCTTGGCAGCACTCCTTGCGGGAAGCGCGGTAAGTTTTGCAGGCCTGCTTGGCTTCATCGGACTCATAGTGCCCCATTTCGTAAGGAAAATCGCCGGAAACGAAAGCAGACATCTGCTGCCCCTCAGTGCCCTGTGCGGTGCGGCTTTCCTTACCCTCTGCGACCTTGTTTCCAGACTTATGTTCATGCCCTATGAACTCCCGGTGGGAATCCTTATGGCAGTCATCGGCGGCCCAGCCTTTGTCTTCCTGCTTCTCCGCCTGAAAACCAGCCACGGAAATGCCCGGCACAAACTTTTCCCCAAGGAACCGGAAACCTAACGGCCAAAGCATCTCTGAAGCCAACATCAAGTTCTGAGAGGAAATAAAAATGGTAGAAACCAAGAATTTATCAGTAAGTTACGGAAAAAACGAGATTCTGCATCAGATTTCTTTTTCCGCGGAAAGAAACGAAATCACCACAATTATCGGCAATAACGGCTGCGGCAAAAGCACGCTGCTGAAAGCCGTCACCGGAATACTGCCCGGCACGGGAGGAGAAATATATATTGACAAAAACCCCATCACCAAGCTTACGCCCCCGGAACGCGCCCGGCTCACCGCATACCTTCCCCAAGGCAAAAATACACCCGATATCACGGCCGGACGGATGGTTCTGCACGGCAGGTTCCCTTATCTTTCCTACCCCCGTAAATATAAAAAAGCAGACTATGACATAGCGGAGGATGCCATGGCAAAAATGGGTATTTCGGAATTAGCCGAAAAGCCCATGGCCGAGCTTTCCGGCGGCACACGGCAGAAAGTCTACATTGCCATGGCCCTGGCACAATGCTCCCCCATAATCATCATGGACGAACCAACCTCCTACCTTGACATAAAACAGCAGATGAAATTCCTCCGGATTGCAAGGGAACTGGCCGAAAACGGCAAAACCGTCATTCTGGTCCTGCATGACCTTCTCTTTGCCTTGAAATTTTCCGACCGGGTCTGCGTCATGGAAAACGGACGTATGATTATGCAGGACAAACCGGAACATATTCTAAGCAGCGGAATCATACGGAAGTTATACGGAATAGAAGTCCTTACTTTGGACACCGCCTCCGGAAAGCAATATTATTATGAATTCTGATACTGTATTCCCGGCTGTTTTTCATATAGCTGCGGCGGACCGGAGGAATGCCGCAGATGGTCTTTGAGTATATCCTTAAGAAAAATAATATCGACCCGAAAAATGACCTGAACATTGACCAGAGCATAGATTTCGGATCCACCGCAGCCGCATTTTCCGGAGGCCAGGCTGATTTCACAGTTGTGTAAGCAATTTTACTACACCAACAAAACAGAAACGCATGTTTGATAAACAAATGTTTCAAGAACGTATTTTTGAAATAAGAAAAGAAAGAACAGTATCGCTACTGCTCTTTCTTTTCTTATTTTCTTCCATTTCGCTTGAATTTGCTTTATCTCCTGTTATCTGCTATACTTTTTATGAATCGGGCGGCTTGTGTATCCGCTGCCCTTTTCAGTTTCCCGGCTGAATCATTCAGCCTTTTCCTTTGCCTGTTCCGGCTTCTGCTTTCCCTCAGTGTACTCAATGCACTCAACAACCTTATCGTTGTCAAATCCCTGTGCCCTCAGCCAGTCAATCAGGTTCAAGATTTCTTTTGCTGTCATGGCTTCCATGTCTTCTCCTTTCTCCCTTCCGGGGCATTACCAGATTTCCTTTCCTCATCTGTAATACTATCTTATCATATAGCGCACTATATGTGAATATGATTAGCGCACTAATTTAAAATTTTTTCTGTTTTCTCAGCCAAGGCATCCATGTAAAACTGTCTCATACTGGGATACCCTGCTTCTTTTGCGGCCTTTTCATACATCTGATACTCTTCCGGTTTTACCCGGAAGCGGATTTCCTTTAGCTTTTCCAGATACTTCATTGTGTATTCTTTCTGTTTCTCGCTGTATGCCATCTTAAAAATCCTCCTTCGCTTTATTATATCATCACCATTTTTAGTGCGCTATATACAAACTGCATAATATTAGTGCGCTAATTTTGTGGAGTATGTCTATTGGGATATAGGGCACTACAGAATATGATAGCATTGTCGGATACGGCAAAGGAACGGAGGATATAGGAAATGAGAAGAAATTATAAAGATGAATATAGACAGGCTTACAGAGAAGCATTAAAAAAATGCTAAATATTATGGGACTTCATGCGGAATTGAAAAAACACGGAAAGAAAGTTTTTAATGACATGAACAAGAAATTATATGAAGATTTCTAAGCAAGGTGCCATCAGAATAATAGAAAGATTGAAAAAACAGTTTTTCTGCAAATTATGATAAAGGATTATTGAAGTTTTACATAGAGGCGGCAGGATAACCCACGCCGCCCTTTAAGTTTAAAAGCTGCTTTTGACTGTCACTTTCCCATTATCGTTCCGCGCCCAGTACCGCGTAGGCCGGCTGTCCACATGCACAAAGCTATTATACTGGATAATCCCGGGTATCCCCAGCGACTGTGCATGTCGTGCCACTTCCAACGGGGTATGCCCTTTTACCACGATGTCAAAGGCCTGCCCGGTCAGGTGGTAGCTTTTCCCCGCGCCCCCTACTTTTCTGTTATAAGGCTCTGTCCGGAACGCGGAGTTGACGGTCACAGGCACCCCGAAATGGTCGCGGATGGCCTGCTGAATATTATCCCCCTTGGGAGCCACCAGTTTCCCGCTTCAGAGCCACCCGGAA
>CAJUIM010000081.1:0-2715 GCA_910586275.1 uncultured Lachnospiraceae bacterium
AACTCGCGCACGGGCGTCCGCCTCCCAACATTACATTCAGGCTGAACTGTTACCGGAAAACAGTTTTCGCTTCTGTTCCTATGCCCCCGGCGGAAGCAGCTGCGCAGACGCAAACCCGAAAACGGATTCCTGTACGCCTATGCACTTCCGCCTTGTCTGACGCTGACTGAACAGGCAGACTTGGCAATGAGAAAAATAGCCATTCCCTTGTCTTTCCGGCTTTATTCCACTATAATTATTTTAATGCAGCAAGGCAAAAGCAGACCGGCCTCCCTGAAAGAATAACGAAAAATATGAAAACAGAAAGGAATTGTGCCCTATGCCGCGGAACCCCGAAATCGTATCAAAAAATATGAGCAAAATCCATAGCAAGGATACCTCTATCGAACTGTGCCTGCGCAAAGCACTCTGGCACAAAGGATACCGCTACCGCAAAAACTATAAAGCATTGCCAGGCTCCCCCGACATTGCCCTGACCAAATACAAGATTGCCATCTTCTGTGACAGCGAATTTTTTCATGGGAAAGATTGGGATTTTCTGAAAATAAAGCTTGAAAAAGGAAATAACCCGGAATACTGGATCAAAAAAATCCAGCGAAACCGCAGCCGTGATTGGGAAAACGATAAAAAGCTGCTCTATCTCGGCTATACCGTTATCCACTTCTGGGGACAGGATATATTAAAACATACGGAAGACTGCATACAAGTTATCGAACAAGCCATCTGGGATCTGCGCATGGATTCCTGCGAGAGCAGCAGCGATGACCCTTTTCAATGACCGGATAAAGGATATGGCAGGCATCGCACCGGTACGGACCTGCATCGGAGCGGCAGCCCGCGGAAATGAAAAGAAACATTTTCTGAAACGTGTTTGAAAATTGCTTTCCGGCAGATGTGCGTCACAATTTGTGGGAGATTTGTGTCAAAGGAAGGGCGCATAGCGGGCTATGTAACCTGAATTCGGCGCAAATATCACGCAAAGTGGTGAAACGACACATCGCAGCACAGATGCCGGGAATGAATTTTCAAACACGCTCTGGCAAAAGCAAGGGAAACTGCCTACAGCAGTCAGGACTTGGCGGCCACAGAAGCCCCATTCAGCACCTTGTCAATCTCCGCCAGCAGCATATCTTTTACCGCAGGCTTCAGAAAATATCCCGCAGGCTTTAATTTCAGAACTGCCTCTATATTGGCACGGTCATTGATGGCAGTCAGGAAAATAACCGGTATATCCTTCATGTCATCGTCTGCCCGTATCATCTCCAATGTCATCTTGCCGTCGCAGACCGGCATTTCATAATCCAGCAAAATCAGGTCCGGCCGCTTTTTGCCGATAGAAGTCATAGCCTGCGCTCCTGAAATCGCCACCGCCACATCATAATATTCTTCCAGCATAGCTTTCATTGTGCGGAGTGCCGTGCCGTTATCATCCACTACTAAAATTCTCTTCTTCCCGGTATTTTCTTTTCTTTCTTCCTCTGCATCCTTTTCCACCTTCTTCCTGTCCAGTCCAAGCTTCCGGCATGCCGCTTCCAGAATCACCGTATTTTCCACCGGACGGATTAAATTCTCAAACTGACTCTCCTCATAGTATTTAAAGAAGGCGGAACTCTCCTCCTTTGTGCCGATTGTCAGCACCGGAATATGCGCATACTGATCATGCAGCATAAAAAATATAGATGTATCAATGTCATATGCACCGATCAGGCTGATCAGAACCAAATCAGGATTTACGATTTTCAGCATCCCTTCTAAGACACCCGCATTCTCAGAGCAAAGCTGCACATGAAAAAACTGAGACAGAAATTTATTTGTTTCGTTCACTACCACATTCAGTTTCCCAATCAATAATATTTTTTTCCTCACTATCACCATGCCCCTTCCCAAACATGTATTTGCAACGCCGGACCGTGCATTAAAATTACCTTCCCAAAAGCAGCCCTCTATTTCCCGCAGACTATCCTTCCCTGCCGCCTAGCCTGTCCAGATTGCCCCCGGCAATCAGCCACTCCGCCAACCGGTCCGCTTCCTCCGCATCCAGATTGGTAACTGCCTCGGCAAGCCGCCGGATATGCTGCCCGATTTCTTCCGGGTAATCATATGCCAGCAATTCTGCCGCCGACTGATCCGCTTGGTCTATATCCATCTCCTGCAGGCTGACCCTTACCATTTCCACAAGAGCCTTTATGACGGAAACATCCGCCACTTGCCTCTGCCCCATGGCCTCTATGCCGAAAACCCCCTGCAGTTTCTGTCCGTAGCTGCGCCACTCTTCCAGAAACGGAACGGTTACGGACAGGATTGTATCTATTCTACCATCTTTTGCCGCATATTCCAATAGTTTTGCAAGACCGGAAAGAGAAAGCAGCCCTACGGTTGCCGCAAGGCTTTTCATGGCATGTACCTGAATCCGATACCGGTTCAGCTGCTCCGGCTCCCCGATTCTTTCGTATGCCTGCTCCAGCAGTTCTGCCGCGGAGTCAATCTGTGCATAAAATTCTTTTACCGTATATTCCAGCAGTTCCTCATCCGGCAGATGCAGCCAAGCATACTGCCAGTCCAGTCCGTCCACCGGCGGAAGCCCTTCCGGAACATCTCTGTGCTTGCCTGAACCCGCCATCCTACTGTCATCCGCCTGCAGGGTCTTCCCTGATTGCATATTTTTATCTGCCTGTGCATCCTTTCCTGCCTGCGCATCTCTTCCCGCATGCGCAT
>CAJUIM010000081.1:2815-17168 GCA_910586275.1 uncultured Lachnospiraceae bacterium
CTCTTCCCGCATGCGCTTCTCTTCCCGCATGCGCTTCTCTTCCCGCATGCGCTTCTCTTCCCGCATGCGCTTCCTCTCTCACCGGCACGTCTCTTCCCCCATGCCCGGGCATATCCGTTCCGCTTCCGGCCCCATCGGATCCTGGCTGCCATTCCTGCTGCAATTCATCGGGCAGCATTTTTTTCATCATATTCTCTAACTTTTCCGGCACGATCGGCTTAGAAAGGAAATCATCGAAGCCCTCCGCGAGATATTTTTCCTTTGCCCCCGACACTGCATTTGCCGTCAGCACGACAATGGGCGTATCCCGGCAAGGACAATCGGAAAATTCTTTTATATGATGGAGTGTCTCCACCCCATCCATCTCCGGCATCATATGATCCAGAAAAATCAGGTCATAACGGTTATTCTGAACCAGTTCCAGACATTCCCTGCCCCCACCCGCTTCCGTCACCTGAATCCGCGTCTCCTTCAGCAAACTCCGCAGCACTTTTCGATTTACGGCATTGTCATCCACTACCAGTATCTTTGCATCCGGTGCGCAAAGCTTGGCATAATATGTATAATTTTGCGCCATCTGATGAACCCGGGACTCCAAATCCCCTATTGGCGTATGATCCATCACCTTCTGTTCCAGCTCAAAATAAAATATCGAACCTTTCCCATAGACACTTTCCACCTGCAGCCTGCTGCCCATCAGTTCCAGCAGCTGAATGGTTATGCTCATTCCCAGCCCGCTGCCCTCAATATTCCTGTTCCTCTCCTCCTCGATCCGCTCAAACTCCGCCGAAAGCTTCGGCAGATCTTCTTGTTTTATCCCAATGCCCGTATCCTCTACTTCAAATTTCAGCACTGCCGTCCCGTTTCCTGTCCCACGGCTCCGGACACGCAGCCATACCGTCCCTTCATGAGTATATTTCACCGCATTGGTAAGAATATTCGTCAGTACCTGACGGATACGCACATCATCCCCATACAGCCGGGAAGGAATTTCATGGCCGGCCTCCACCTCCAGCCGGATGCCCTTCTCCCCTGCCCTCTGAGAAGCCATGCCTGCCAAATCGTGAATCAGGCTGCTGATGTCATATTCCACCGGCACTATCTCCATTTTCCCGGACTCAATCTTGGAAAAGTCCAGTATGTCATTGACCAGCAGCAGCAGATTCTGGCCGGCCGTATAAATATCCATGGCATATTCCTTTATATTCTGCTCTTTCGTTTCCCTCAGAATCATTTCATCCATGCCCAGCACGGCATTGATAGGCGTACGGATTTCATGGGACATATGTGCCAGGAATTTCCCCTTTGCCTCATTCGCGGCCAAAGCCTCCATCTTCGCAGTTTCCGCCTCTCCCTTCGCCTGAGCCAGCAGCAGATTCTGCCGTTCCGTCTCCATTACCTTCGCCTCCGCACTGGCGCGGTATTCCTTCGACAGCTGCAGTATATGCATGACAGCCATCATAACGGCAAAAATTGTCATACTGTACTGCCCTGCCGCATTGCCGTATATACTGTTAAAAAAAGTATTCATAATCACATTTGCAATTCCGCCGGCAAGCAGCACAATCATGGACAATACGGACAGCCAAGTCTGATAACGCTTGTTTCTGTAATCGAACTCCACCAAGGTCACGATAGCCGCCAGACAGACCACCCCTACCACGGCGGCAGAGATGTCTATCATATCTTCTAAATACCATGCCCCAAAAATCTGCAGCAACATCTGCCCTGCCGCATTGACGCTTACAAAGCATAGCAGCACGGCAAAGCGGCGCGGATATTGCTTATGTAAATTCCGCTCAAAATATAACGCCAGAAACAAAGGAAGCAGCAGCACCAGATATTCCTGCATCTCATAGGCTTCCTGCACATCATAAAATATGCTGAGCGTATCCGTGCCGATAAAGCAGTAGCTTGCCGCCGAGAGGCCGGCAAGCCCCAGAAACAGTTCTCCTCTGGCCGGCTGCCCCGTATACCGCCGGATTGCCGCAAGCACAAACATGATAATGGCCATAATCACAATCAGCAGGCAGCAGCCGATATCGGCAATACTATTTCCCACCACTCCTATGATGACCATATCCCTAGTTTCAATCTTTACATTTCCTAGTCTGGCAGCCCCGTCCGGATAAGGGGATCTTAACTCAATCCACAGTTCCCCCTGCGGAAACACATTAGGGATATCCACAAAATTCTCGTATTCTCCCAACGGCAGGCCGGATGCATCCTCGTCCTCCAACTTATGCTCATAGATGACTTCACCGTCCAAAACCACGCATACATCCGCAGACGCAGATGCAAAATTCATAGTCAGGCCCGCCCAATCCTCCGGCAGTATATTTCGGAACACCGCCATGTCAGAAGCCTGACTTTTTCCCGCAAAAGGCAGTTCCACCCTGCTATAGCCCCCTGCCGCATACGCATCCGCAATCCGATTCCGCAATCTATCATGCCCTTCCTCTCCGCCTGCTTCTGCGTCATCCAGCAAGACCATTTCCCAGCCATCGTTAAAATAGTATTCCACCTGCTCCGGCAGCGAAGACATCTCTTCTTCTCTCTGGTATCGGAACAAAGCAATTACCATAAAGGCCAAAATAAAAAAAATCGTAATCCCGGCCACTTTCCGTAAACTCTTCATATTATCTTCCGCCTATCCTGTTTCCGCCATGCCAGTTCACAGTACATCGTTGCGCAAATAACTACATCAACCACTTGCCCGCTTTCCCCATTGCACAAGTCAAAAATCCTCGGCGCAGCCCGTGTTTAAAAATGCATTCCCGGCTGCGGAAGCATGCCCGGCTGCTTTCCGCTGCCGAAGAAACCATTTAATCCGCTCTGTAAACTAACCGTCCGGCTTTTATCGTCTGCATGACTTTTATTTCGTTTATCCTGTTCTTCTCCGCTTTTAGCGGGTTTTCGGAAAGAACGGCAAAATCCGCTTCTTTTCCTGCTTCCAACGTCCCTTTCCTGCTCTCTTCATGATATGCATAAGCGGCATTCACGGTAACGGCTTTCAGAGCCTCATAAACATCGATGCACTGCTCTTCTCCCAGCACCCTTCCGCTCTTTGTCCTCCGGTTCACGGCACACCAGACGGAATGGAGCATATCCGGCTTTGTCACCGGCGTATCCTGATGAAAATTTAAAACCAACCCTTTTCTCAGAGCCGATGCGGCAGGACTGATGCGGCAAGCCCGTTCTTTCCCCAAGTTTTTCCAATGGATATCCCCCCAATAATACACATGCCCTACAAACAGAGACGGAATCATAGAAAGCCGTGCCATACTGCTTAGCTGATCGTCCCGCACCGTCTGGCAATGTATCATCACCGGCCGGATATCCGTCCGGGGCATGCCTGCTTTCTCCCATGCAGCCCGATACCCTTCGATAAACTGCCCGGATGCGGCATCCCCGTTGCAGTGGGCAAGAATCTGGTAGCCGCCCCTGATTGCTTTCAGGCATTCTGCCGTGACATACTCCGAATTATGCGCAGGATAGCCGCAGTAATCCGTGCCTCCCTCATACGGGGCGGACAGCCAGGCCGACCTGCCCTGTGGGGAACCGTCCAAAATAATTTTAGAACCGCCGATTTTTATTCGGTTCACATATTTTCCCACATATTCCGGCATGCATGCCGCCGTTTCTTCATATTCCTCGGCCATCATATAAACTACCGTATCGATATCCAACTCTTCTCTCTTAGCCAGTTCCGCCAGCCTTTTCACTGCCTCTCCTGTCCCGGCGCCTTCCTGCACCGTAGTGATGCCATGGCTGAGATAAAGCCGTTCCGCTTTTTTTATCTGTGCCGCCATATCCGTTTTCATCCGTTCCATGGCCGGCGCAACCAACTTCATGAAAGCCGGAAGTTCCTCCGCATACCCGGAAAAACTTCCGTCGCTATATCTGCCGAACCGTCCTCCCTCCGGATCCTTTTCCTGTCCCGTCAGATTCGCCAGTTCAAGAAGTGCGGAATTCGCCACCCCCATATGTCCCGAAACATGGGAAATATAGATGGGGATTTTGTCCGAAACCGCATCCAGCAGCCTTTTGTCCGGATGTCTCTTTTCTTTCAGAAAATTATGGTCATACCCGTTGGCGAAAATAACGGAGTCTTCTCTCACGGCACGCTCCCGCACATACTTCTTCAGCATGTCCGCAATCTGTTCAAAATCCTCCGCCTCCGATAAATCACACATATCAATGTTCTGCGCCGTCTGGAGAAAATGGCTGTGCGCATCTATAAATGCCGGCATAAGCGTCTTCCCCTCCAAATTTATATGCAAGGCATCCCCATATTTTTCCTCTGCTTCCTTCTTAGTTCCTGCAAAAACAATCCGGCTTCCCGCCGTGACTATAGCTTCCGTATAATCATCCCTGCTTTTCATGGAAACTATGTCTCCGCCAAAATATAATTTATAAGATAATTCCTCCATATACAGCCGCCTTTCATACAAATCCGTTTTTCGTTTTCTGTACCTGTATCTGCACTTCTTTCATTTCTTCCTCCGTCAGATATCCCTCCAGCTTCCAGATCTCATCCAGTCTGTCGTCCTCTACAATAATCAGCTTACCGCTCCGCAGCCTAACCTCCATCTGTTCCGCCGCCTCCCTTCGCCGCCCTATATTGCATCTGCCTATAAAACTCTCTCCGGCAATTCCAATGTCATTCACTTAAACTGCAGCCAGTGTCCGAATAAAAACATCGTTCCTGACGCCGGCTGTGGCTTAAGTGAATGACATTGCGGGCAATTCTATACATTATTATTACGAATCAACCGGCATAATAGTTTCATGGCAGTCTCCAAATACGGCACACCGCTGCGTCAAAACCGCCCCGTTGATTTTCAGACAAGCTCTAAAGCATTTGAAAGGCACACTTTAGGATTCCCTTTCGGACATCTCTTTATCAATCTTTTTCTTTCCATTTGACGGCGGGGTTTTTTCCCGGCGAAATCATCTGCTTTCGTATCTCAAAGCAGTTTCCTGATTTCCTCCCGTTTCTTCACCCCAAGTTTTTCAAAAATATTGGATACATGCTTTTTTACCGTAGTTTCGGAGATACAAAGTTCCATGGCAATTTCCTTATTGCTCACTCCCTTGCATATCTGCACCGCCACCTCTGCCTCCCTCCTTGTCAGCCCCAGTTCCAGAAACCGCTCATAACATTCCTGCGCAGTCCATCGTTTTTCCTCCCGGACCGTCTTTTCCGCCGGCTCCCCCGCCTGTCCGTTCTTCTTACTTCCTGCTTTCCCTTCTTCGCTTCCCAAAGCTATCCATATACAGATTCCGTACAGCAGCGGCCGGAAGCTTAAAGCAATATTCCGCATCAGAATTGCGGAAACCAGACTTGCTTCCTTCCCTTCCTCCTGCACCGCGGCCAACAGCCTTATCTGCTCCGCCTCCGGTCCCTGATACAGCAGAAGAAACAACAGAATAAACGTCTCAATATAACTGGCATAGATGGTATTGCGTGCCAAAAGGCCGAAATCCGGCATTTTCCATTGCCGGAAATCCTCTTTTTCCATAGTCGGGAGATACAAAATCATTCCGCCTGCAATCACCAGCAAAAACTGCCGCAAATCAAACAGCTCCTTTGGCCGCAGCCCCAGCAGCAGTGCCACAGCCAATATATAAAGCAATACGGCTATCACTCTTTTTCCCTTTTTCATTTCCCGCTCCCGTAGATCCCCTCTCAGTTTTCCTTCTCTTCCGCTGCTCTCTGTTCTTTCTCTTCTCCTTCCCCACCGTCACTTACTTCTCTCTGCGTTCTTCTCCCTTTCGCCTCCTCTTCCCGGCCATGCCATGCCGCCTCTGCCATACTGTCTTCCTCCGGTTCCTGCATACACTCAATAATCCCCAATTCCAATCTGCTTTTGATGGGAAGCAGCATCAAATTCATGGCATACGCATACAGCGGCAGCAAAAGCAGCACGGACAGATGCACCATCCATTTTCCTTCTTCCCCCATTATGCTATGGATACAGATAAATTGCAGTGCAATGCCAAACACACTCCCGTACCGAACCGCCCTGGCAAATAACTCCACCGCTTCCGCCGCCCTCTTTCTTTCCCTCAGCCCCGTCTGCTTTTCTCGGCCCAAAGCAATACAGAAAGCGGCAAGGAAATCTTTCCCCAGCCCGGATGCCAGCAATACCGATATGCCGATAATCAGAAGCATCAGAAAACTGGGGGTATCCAACAACATTGTCAGATTCCCCAGCCCCCAAGAAACAGCCGCCACTATAAGAACCACAATCACCAAGCCAATTGCAATCATCATATACATATCAAACACTCCTTTTTTCATCCGTCAAAATCTATACGGGCCACGGCTTCCATGCCGCACACAGATATCCCCGCCAAAATGCCCCTGTCAGCAGTCTGTCAGGATCATCGGCACTGCCTACCATCTATTATATAGAAAGAAACCCCATACAGCAATCCCATCTTGAAGTAATATCATTAACTTACCACAGCCTGCTCCTTCAGACACGGCGCAAACCCCTTTTCAGACACACATATTCATTCATCCAAATAAATCTGTACTCTGTTCTGCACTACCTTCGCCACCTCTTCCACCGTTTTCTGTCCCTTAAAGTAGGCCGCTGCCTCTCCGTAAATAATTTCCGTCAGCCTATTGTCCATCCCCCGCCGGATCTGCACATGATCTATCATCGCCCTGACTCTTTCCACCTGCTCCTCCGTAGCGGCATAAGTATCTATAGAAACCCCGTTCACTCCCCAAGAAGACTTTGGCCGCAGCTTCTGCTCCCCATCCGTGTCTTCGTAATATTCTTCCTTCCTTTCTTCCTCGAATAATTTTTCCAAAGCCGATTTCAGCACGGGAAAACCGCTTCCGCTGGTTGCCTCCAAATCTTCCTGCCGTTCCTCCGACAGATTGAATTTAATAAATTCCCAGACACCCTGCTTATTTTCGGAAGCCGCATGCATAGCCACCGTCGTCCCGCATATACTGAGCATCTGCCCGCTGTTTCCGGACGTAGGGTATCCGATAAAGTTCACAGACTCCCCAAACGCATATTCATATACCTGATATAATTCCACGGAAGTGACCAGCCCCTGAAGGAGTACCAATTCCCCGTTCCGTACCTTTTCCATCTGAGAAGCAAAATCGGATGCATTGCCCGCTTCCTCCGGAAAACTTCCTGCAAATTCCAGAATTTCCGCAAATTCCCTGCCTGTAAAGTCACAGGTTCCGTTTTCCTCATCGATAAACAAATCCTGATTCATCATACACATCAGCCAAAGCATAGTGCCTTTATCGGCTGCTTCCAGAATCTGCATATCCTTTCCTTTTGCGGCCGCCAATTCCATCATATCCTTCACGGACCAAGAACTGCCCTCCCCCACATCCGATACCTTACCAACCAATGTCTCAATCCCAAAGGACGGAATAATGGCATATAGTTTCCCGTCACGCTCATATGCCTTTAAGACGCTTTCCACAAAATCCTCCTTGCCAAGAGAGGCATCCTTCTCCAAAAAAGGAACCAAATCTTCCGCTACGCCTGCGGCAATCAGATTTTCCAGCGTCAGGCCGCTGAAAGCCACATCCATCATATCCGGCGCCTCGCTGCCGGTCAAGTCTGCATTCAGCAGGGCAACCCTGTCCATATAGTTCATGGAACTATCCCCGTATTCCTTCACCTCAATATAATACTCGCTGTTTGCCTTATTGAAAGCCACAATATCCCGTTCCACAAAATAAGGTACATCCAAGGCGGCGTACGTCAGCCTTTTTTTCTCCGGCATCTCTCCGCTTTTCTTTTCCGTCAGAATGGCAATCTCTTTTTTTGCCCCCGCACTGTAATCCACCGTCAGCGAAATCACTCTCCCGTCCGGCAATATGGCAAAATCTCTTATATGATTGCCGTCAATATTGCTTTCCCGCCAGTTCAGCACCGCCGCCGGCTCCTCATCTTCCAAATTGCATATGTACAGCATGGCGTCCTGCACATAAGCTAAATCCGTCTCCTGTCCTTTCCGGTAAATACCTTTCTGAAATGCCATGCCGCTTTCCAAAGGTTTTAAATCTTTCCCGGATAATTCTACCGTTTCCAGATTCCAGCCATGTTTCCCGTCATAACCCACCACGACCCTGCCGTCTCCCAACACAAACATAGCAGAAAGATACGCTCCTGCAGACACCTGAAAAAACAGGCTTCCGTCCTGGTTCAGCACATACACATCCTCCACGGAAGAAATATAATAGTTTCCCTCCGCATCCTGATACAAACCATTGATATAGAAAGCCGCCGCCTCCCTGCCAGAAAATAAATTGCCCGTATTCACCGTTTCCAGGATATTCCCTTCCGACGATGCCTTCCTAATCTCCACATATCCAACCTTTCCGTCTGCCATCGGATCGCCGTCATATACAGTCACCGCCAAAAGCAGATTCCCTTCCGCATCTTCCCCTATAAATGTTACACGTCCGCCTGCTTCCGTCTCCAAAAAAACTTTATTCACGCCTTCCTTTCCGATTTCCAACGAATACAATGCCTCTTCGTTCTGTTCCGTACCTGCAAAAAAAATCTTCTCACTCCCAAGCTTAACCGCGCTTACCGACTCACAATATTGCTCCAAATTCACGAATTCCGCCTCATATGTTCCCACGGCCTGCATGCCCGCCGCATCCCCCTGCGATTCCCTGTACCCTTTCTTTCCGCATCCGCATAAAAATAACAATAAAACCGCTAATAATGCCATGCCTCTACTTTTCCTTCTCTTCCCCATTTCATTTCTATCCATATTTACCCTCTCTCCTTTTCTTTCAAATCTACCGCTGCGTTTGCCGCAGAGCGAAAGCGTGTCCGAATAAAAACATTTTTCCGGATGCGGGCTGCGGCTTAAGTGAATGACACTGCCCTGCACACCCCAAGTTCGGGAATGTATATGAAATTCACCTCCTCCGTTTGCATGGTATACTGCATATCCACTTCCCGCTGTATCCGAACATCTGCTCTCCTCTGTTTCGGTCCGCAAACCAGCCACACGTCGGAACATAACATAAAATAAACTATTTCTGCCTGACAATCCATTCTTCCTTAGTAGTATTTCAGTAGTAGATACATGCTACCCTCCCCTTTTCCTTCCATATACGCCCGTCTCCTATAGGCCGGATCTTATTTTTATTCTCTCCTGCCGGCTGAATTTATATAATGAACTGCCGACACGGTTATTGTTTTTTCCATTTTCTATGGTAAAATGGAATCATAGAAACAAGGATGTGTTATATGACAACACAGAAGAAATGATTTTTAACTGCAACAGCGGCGCGGAATCCCACGCCAATATTGTGTGGATATTATGATTGCGGAAAGGGTAAAATAATTCTGATATGAAAACATTGTATGTTACTGATTTAGACGGTACTTTGATGCGAGATGATAAAATAATTTCAGATGAAAGTGTCGCCATATTGAATCGTCTGATTGACCAAGGCATATTTCTTACATATGCAACTGCAAGATCGCTGGATTCTGCTTCTGAAATTACAAAAAATATTTCCTTTCACCTACCTGTCATTATCCGCAACGGAACAATTCTTGCCGATCCTCAGTCCAAGAAAGAAATCGAAATTTCAATGTTTGGAGAAGAACTGCAGGACATAAGGCAGGCTTTAGCTGACACCACAATCCCCGGATTTGCAACCGCTTATTGGGGGGCCAGTGAAGTAAAATTGTGCCTGACAGGAAGAACAAATAAAGGTTTTCAGGATTATTTGCAAAACCATTCTGCGGACAGGCGTATTCATATGGTTGATACGGAAGATAAATTGTATGAAGGGAAAACCTGCTACTTTACATTTATTGCCCCCAAAAATGAATTACTGCCCCTTTATGAGCGTGTAAAACATATAGAGGGAATTAACTGTATTTTTCAGCAAGACAAATACAGGCCGGAATATTGGTTAGAACTATGTCCCGGGAATGCAACAAAGGCATCAGCAATTCAAAGAGTAAAGCAGTTATGCGGTTGTCAGAGGGTAATTGTATTTGGAGATTCGGCAAATGATATTTCCATGTTTCAAATGGCAGATGAAGCATATGCAACCAAAAACGCAATTGACGAATTAAAAGAAATTGCTACAGGAATCATTGAAAGCAATAATGCTGACGGAGTAGCAAAATGGTTAGAAGCCGCCGCGGCCAACGTCAGGAATCCTGTTTTTCGAAAATAACAAAAAACAGGATTCCTGACGCTGGCCGCAGTTCAAGTTAATGACATTGGATTATGAGCCGGGGTTTCCCCGTCCTCCTTCTCCCCTATTCTATAATGAAAAATCAAAATTCTGTCCGACTTTGCGTTCCGCACTTGTCAGCATATGGTCTGCCATATCAGACATAATTACGTTGTCAATCTTTTTCAGCAAGTCGTCCCATGAATGCGCCGTAACGGTTACCTTATCCCCACTGTCAGCCTGCATTCCTTCTTGCAGCCGTTCTTCTGCTTTTTTCCTATCGTTTTTCCGTGTCTCTTCCTTTTTTGCCTTAACGCTTTCTTCCCGTCTCTCCGAAATACGTTCCCTCTGCTTAGCCAAAGATTTATCCACTACTGCAAAAAAGGAGGCATTTCCGTGATCGTCAAATGTCATTCCGAAAGAACTTACCCTGCTGGCATTGGTACCCAAACTAAGTTTCATCTGTTCAACCTGTGCCGTGGCTCCTGACAGAATCCCCTCATATTTCTTGCGGTATTCCGCGTCCTCCGCCATACGTTCAATTTTATCGGAATCAATCAGCACAATAAGTTCCTTGCTGCTGGAATACATGCCTTTATTCCGCTCGGCCTCTGCTTTCTTTTCCGGAGACACAAGGATGAAATCCATATTGGAATATTTCTTCTTTAACTGCTCATAATATTTCAGCGCCTTATCACTCAGCTTAGGACTTCCCAAAGTCCTGCCGTTCACGTCATTCAGCTTCTTTCCGCTTTCCGTCTTTGTCTCCTGGCTGCCCTTTACCGCTTCATTCTTCTTATCCGCTGCCTTTTTGTTCTCCTGATATCCGACTACGGAACTTAAATAATCGCTCTGCCCTAATCCATTCATATAATTGCTCATATTGCCCATCCTCCTTGACTCTCTGCTTCTAGCAGCCTTCTTCCTCCGGCCGCCCATACGCCCTCAACCTCCATTTTAAGGGCTGCCTGAACTTTTTTTATCCAATATCTTCCACACCGTCTTCTGCTGCGTGCAGCCCGGCCTTTCCATATAAAAATCCGGCGCAGCTCTCCAAGGGCGGAAATAAGCGGCAAATATATTTGCCATTTGCTACATATATCGGACGGCAAATGGATATATTTAACACTTCACTGCAATTTCTCGTGTACCTTTTGGCAAAAATCCGAAAAGCATGCTCTGGGAATGCAAAAAATTCGCCGCCTGTTATTTTATATCCCCTTCCTGATGCCATTCCAAATCCGCCGCCGGAATCACCACATAGTTATCCGCGCCCTCCCCGACCCGCAATATTACGTTTCTGATTCCCGCCTGAATAATCATCCGGGCACAGATAGGGCACGGCTTTGCCTTATGGACGGAATAATCCTCCGGATTCACCCCGGCCAGATATAAATCCCCGCCCATGGTCTGTTCCCTGGAGCAATTTAACAACGCATTGGCTTCCGCATGGATTGCCCGGCATATCGCGTAACCCTCCCCTTGGTGCATCCCCTTTTCCATCCGCGGGCACACGCCCACATCACAGCAATTTTCGAATCCACGGGGCGAGCCATTGTATCCGGTGGAAATCACCGCATCATCCTTCACCACCACTGCCCCATATTTCCGTTTCAGGCATGTGCTTCTGTATGCAAAATTTTCCGCACAGTTTAAATAGGCATCCACCTTGGAAATCCTTTTATTTGCCTCCGGCACTACCATAACTAACACTCCTATCCGTTCCTTTTACTCCCGCGTTCAACAGCCAAGTGCATGCTTAAATCCAGCCTTTGGCTGATTAACATGTTTGAGAATTGCTTTCCGGCAGATGTGCGCCACCATTTGTGGAAGCGCACTCCCGATGCTTTGCTGCCTGCGGCAGTGTCTTTGATTCTGCTACGCAGAATACGTCTTCTAATGATGGAACAGGCGAATCCCCGTAAATACCATTGCCATCCCATATTTGTCGCAGCATGCAATCACGGCATCGTCCCTTACCGAACCGCCCGGCTGGGCAATATATTTCACGCCGCTCTTATGTGCCCTTTCAATATTGTCCGAAAACGGGAAAAATGCATCCGATCCAAGCGTCACATCCTGATTGCCGTCCAGCCATGCCCGTTTTTCCTCCCTTGTGAAAACCGGCGGCTTTACCTTGAAGCATTTCTGCCATTCCCCTTCCCTGAGAATGTCCTCATACTCATCGCCGATGTAAACATCAATGGCGTTATCCCTGTCGGCACGTCCAAGAGAATCCACAAACTCCAGCCCAAGTACCTGTGGGGCCTGACGGAGATACCAATTGTCGGCCTTCTGCCCGGCCAGTCTGGTGCAATGGATTCTGGACTGCTGCCCTGCCCCAATCCCTATTGCCTGCCCGCCTTTCACATAGCATACCGAATTGGACTGCGTATATTTTAATGTAATCAAAGCTATTTTCATATCCGTCCACGCCGCATCGGGAATATCCTTCTTCTCCGTTACCACATGGGACAGCAATTGTCCGTCAACATGCAGTTCGTTCCTCCCCTGTTCAAAGGTAATGCCATAAACCTGCTTTCTTTCCACGGCTGCCGGCACATAGGACGGATCCATGCGGATAATATTATAATTTCCCTTTTTCTTTGCTTTCAGCAGTTCCAACGCCTCGTCCGTATAGCCGGGAGCGATTACGCCGTCGGAAACCTCCCGCTTAATCAGCCTTGCCGTATCCGCATCGCATTCATCGGACAAAGCAATGAAATCGCCGAAGGAAGACATCCTGTCCGCGCCTCTGGCCCTGGCATAGGCACAGGCAAGCGGCGACAGTTCCCCCAAGTCGTCCACCCAATAAATCTTCGCCAACGTCTCGTCCAGCGGAAGTCCCACTGCCGCCCCCGCCGGCGACACATGCTTAAAAGATGCGGCTGCCGGCAGCCCGGTAGCCTCCTTTAATTCTTTCACCAGCTGCCAGCCGTTAAACGCATCCAAAAAATTAATATATCCCGGCTTTCCGTTCAGCACCGTAACCGGGAGTTCGCTGCCGTCTTCCATAAAAATGCGGGAAGGCTTCTGATTCGGGTTACATCCGTATTTTAATTCCATTTCGTTCATTTTCTTCTCCTATTCCATGAACCGCTCAGCTGTTCTTATTCACAATCTTTGTCTCATATTCCCCTGTGGCAATGTCTATATACCTAACAAAAAGCGAAACCTTATTTTCCTCATTCAGGCTGTCCCATACCATGCCGGTAAACGCATCAATATCCCCTTCTATCCCTACTAATTTCGGTTCCCCCTCAAAACTGGGCAGCGGATTGCCATCGTGCATGTAAGTATGTATAAAATGCCCTTCCCCCGCCACCGGATCACTATAGGCAAAATGAAAGCGGCTGCAGGCATCCGGATTCCCGTCGCTGCTCTTCAGAATGGACAGCCCATAACCGAAGCTTCCGTCCGAGACACGCAGGATTCCGGAGATACGGGGCGTATAATTAGGCGCATCCGGCTCAAATTCACGGCATCGCAGAGACTGCTCAAAAGTCTGCCCCGCTTTCATTCCTTCATATACCGTATCGGTCTGATCCCCATTGGTCACGATTGTCTTATCTCCCAACACCCTGACCGGTGCATAGATAATAAGGCTGGGGTCCTCTAATTTGGAAGGGTCAAAAGCCTCCGTACGGATGCCCTCCCCTTCCTCCGCGAATATCCGATTCCGGCTGTTGGAACTTCTTCCCATAATAAAATATGCCGCCACGGCTTTCTGCCCGTCCGCCGACCTGCCGATGACAATACCCCTTCCCGGATACGCATTTCCTCTCAGTTCCTGCTCCAATGACAATTTTCTCATATTTTACCTCATTTCTGCGCTGCTTTCCCTATGTCTCAGGTCTGCGGATGCAGCGCGGACACAAACCCGAAATGAAAGCCCGAAAAACTTTCACCCGTGTGCATAAAAACCGCCTGGGCACACTTATACTATGCTGCCCAGGCGGTCGGCTTATCTTCCCATACACTCCCTGTAGGTACTCCTACACAGGCATTCCTGTTTCCGCCAGTCGTGTATCTTTCCTTATCTTATCGGAAATAAGACATCAATGCAAGTGTTTTTTCCGTCATCTTTTGAATTTATGTAACAGTTCAGCCTGAATGTTGTGTTGAGAGGCGGACGCACGGGAGGGATTT
>CAJUIM010000082.1 GCA_910586275.1 uncultured Lachnospiraceae bacterium
CGGATTCTAACCCTCATAACCTGATCCGGATAATACCGGCGAAGGGAAGCAGGATACGATAAATGCAATGCGGTATGCATGGCGGCAGTAAGCAATGAATATATTCATGCCTTCTGAAACTGTGCCATGCCTGTCTGCATATTGCATTTATGCAGAATCCGTATACCCCTCCAAGTGATTTGTAATTGCGAAGGAGGTTTTTTTATGTCTATTTTTGCGAAGGAGATTGTGGATGAAGGAGGCAGCTATTTTGAATTTACGGGTGCAGGATATGGGGTTCTTGTTGCCGTTATGCTGCTGGCATTGCTGGGGGCATGCTTTCTGTCCGGCAGGAGGGAAGCGAAGGGGAAGGGCAGGAAGTTCGGCACGAGACAGCTTGTTTTTTCTGCCATGGCCATGGCCCTTGGCATGGTGACTTCGATGATTAAGGTGGTTGACATGCCTATGGGAGGCAGCGTGACGTTGTTCAGCATGTTTTTTATCTGTCTGGTGGGTTACTGGTACGGGCTGCGCGGCGGGCTGATGACGGCGGCTGCCTACGGAATCCTGCAGCTGATTGTAGATCCGTATGTAATCAGCATTCCTCAGATGCTGACGGATTATATCTTTGCCTTTGGGGCACTGGGGCTTTCCGGGATATTTTCTAAGTCCAAGAATGGTTTGATAAAAGGATATTTGGCGGGGGTAATGGGGCGGTATTTTTTTACCGTTCTTTCAGGAATGATTTTCTTCGCAAACTATGCATCCGGCTATGATATGCCTGTTTTGCTGTATTCCTTGGTGTATAACGGGGCATATATGGGGCCGGAGGCGGCAGTGACTTTGCTGCTGGCAGCTTTTCCGCCGGTAAGCAGGGGACTGGCAAAGGTGAAGGCAATGGCAGTGGGTGAGTAAAGCGAAACGAGAGTTCTGTTTCCGCGGACAATGGGCCGCTCGGGGATCAGGCTAATCTGCTTCGGAGAGTGTGTGCCTGACCCGTCGCCGGTCTTTGTGCATGCAATGGACAAGAAGGGGCTGAAGTTTCTGCCGTCTTACTCCATCTCGTTGGTCTTTGCCTCTTCGTGGTATTCCTTTTCCGTATTGACGCTCCAAATATTGCTCTTATCCCGGATTCCGTATTTAATGTTCTTCACGGCTTCGAAGGACGTGCACATGGAATGGTCAATGTTATTGTAGCGGTGCTGTCCGTTCCGGCCGACGCAGTATAGGTTGTCAATGGTATTCAGGTAGTCAATCAATCGGTCCATATATTTGTATGTGTCGAAATAGGCAGGGTAAGCTTTTTTCACGCGTTCCGAGTGGGTGTCGATGACATCGGAAGGGCTGTCAATCAGCTTCATTTTTACCATTTCCCCTATTGCAAATTTGGTGAATGCCTTATCGGACATATTCCAGTACCGGTCGCCTTCGTTGCAGAAATATTCCAGTCCTACCCATATCGTATGTTTTAAGTCTTTAATCATATAAGGCGACCAGTTGTTGTATATCTGCAGGCGGCCCAGTTTTACCGTATGGTCATGGACATAAATCCAGCAGTCCGGGACAATATTGCCTACGGTTTTCATTTTCGTTTTATTCTTTAGGTTTATTTTCGGGACAAGGACCCCCAAGGTACGGTAATCACGGTAGGGAAGGCCGGCGGCAATGCGTGCAATTTTCTTAGGCACATCGTTCATGCCTTTGACCAAATCTTTCACGGGCATGGATGAAATGAAAATATCTCCTTCCATAGTGAGGGTTTCCCCGTCATGCTCATAAGTGAGGGCGGTGATATGGTTGTCCGCATCTTTGACAAGGCCGGTTACCTTACAGTTTTTTAGGATTTTCCCTCCGAGTTTGGTGATTTCATCGGCAGTGACCTCCCATAGCTGTCCGGGCCCTAACTTAGGGTATTTAAACTGCTCGATCAGGGATGTTTCCACTTTCCGGTTTTTCTTGTTGGGCAGCAGTTTGGCAAACATATCTTTGATAATGGCAAAAATGGATAGGCCTTTTGCGCGCTGTGCGCCCCAGTCGGGGGCAATTTCGCTGGGATGGCGTCCCCAAAGGTTTTCCGTGTAGTTTTCGAAAAACATGGAATACAGCTTATGCCCGAAACGGTTCACATAGAAATCCTCCAGAGATTTCTCTTTCCGTTTGTGGAGCAGAGCCGACACATAGCTGAAGAAAACCTGAACGGTAGTCAGGATGCCCATATTTCTTAAAGTCTCGAATTTCAGGGAAATCGGATAGTCAAAAAATTTCTTTTTGAAATAAATGCGGGAAACCCGGTTTCTGTTCAGCATAACCCGGTCTTCCTTCTGCGGATCCGGTCCTTCTGCCGCAAGGGGCATGGATCGTCTAAGAAGAATATCATCATAGCTGGGTGCGCCTTGCTCGGGCAGCATATGATCCCACCATTCATTCACTTCGGGCACTTTGGAGAAAAAACGGTGCCCGCCCATATCCATCCTGTTTCCTTTATAGTTGACTGTTCTGGAGATGCCGCCCATGGCTTCACTTTCCTCGAACACAATTACTTCATAGTCATTGTCCATTTCCGGATTGCCGGGCTGCCTGTCCGTCAGCAGTTCATATGCCGCAGTAAGGCCGGCGGGGCCGGCACCTATAATCAATACTTTCCTCATACCATAAATTCCTCTCATTAGCGTGGTTTGTGCAGGTAAAAACGAAATCTACTATATTTTATCATGATATGGGAGGATTGTCCATGGACAGATACGGAAATCGATTTTCGGTTTTGTGCCTGCGCCGGTCTTTCGGCGGAACGTATCGCGCCTGCCGGCACAGTCCGGCAAGGATCCGGGCATCCCGGCTTGTCAGCATCTATGTATTTTTCGCTTGCCATCTTCTTTTCGGCTTTCGCTTAAACAGTATAGCGAAAGCCAATCCTGCAAATAATATTAAAAAGCATACGCTATATAGCGTAAGATTTTGCATCACATTGCTTGCTGCATTTCCTCCCCCATTCATATTAGGCATATTCCGCCTCTTATCAATTTCAGCAAATGGAGAGAAACTGTCCGTTTCCTGTGGCTTATTACCGGCTTGCGGAGAAGGAAATTCTTCCGGCATTTCTCCTCCAAACTGTGGAGGGTTAAATCCCTCCGGTACTCCCTCCTCTTTTTTATCAGTTCTGTCATTAAAGCCGGATCTTTCGCCCATATTCATTGTTCCCATAACAGTCAAATCAATATGAGAGGCATCAATTAAGGCATCGGAGCCTGCCTGTTCCTTTGCAGTAGACGGAATTATTCCGTTAAGCTGCCCATCAATCGATTGTCCCCGCAATTCAGCTACCTCGCAAAGTACCTCTAAAGCTTCTTCATATTCTGCATAAGTATAAAGTGCATTAGGGTCATTTTTTACCAATTCATCAATCTGTGTGCGAGTGCGATTATAAAACTGTTGGAACCCAACGCCAAGTAAATACTCATCTACAAGTTGCTGCATATGTTTATAATACTGCTCATGATATTCTTCGTTTTCCAAGAGGGTATCAAAAAATTTCGTTCCGGAAAAGGCATGATCTATTGCATCATTAACAGCAGATGTTGCATCATTTGAGGAATTTCCGTCACTTCTGCCCATGCCTCCCATGCCGCCAAGAGAAAGATTGTAATCCCAAGGAAGAATATTGAGCATTCCGTCCGATTCATAAAGATAATAATTATGTGCCATCATGCCTGAAAGGCTATCTGCATTCACAGAGAATATATGGACCGCTGCATATTTCAGGAGATTATCTATGTCCATATAAGTATCCAACTCTGTTCCTTCCGCTATATTTCGTAAAGCTGTCACAACCCTTTTATGGTCTGCCTTTGTGGTATCTGTGACTTCGCAATCCCATATCGTGGAATAGCTTTCCAAATTATCATCCACATAATTCAGATCCGCACCGTTTCCGCCCATCCCGGAACCAAAACCACCCATGCCTCCAAAATCCATGCTGTCCGGCTTATATAGTTCGCCATAGTCTGCACCATAATTACGCAGCATAAAACTGTCTTCTACTGCTTCAAGCGCCAGATAGACTCCCCAGTATTCTCCGTTTACGGAAATCTTAGCATAATTGTATAGAGAAGCATCGACTTCCATATAATGAAACATGTCATAAATCAATGCTTCTTTCATATTGGTTGCATCTGCAAAATTGTTATTCAAAATAAGCTTATCAAGTCCATAACAAGTCTGCCCGCCTACAAATCGGTCGAACTCAAGTTTCAGACTATATCTATCGTTATCCGGTTCGGCGGCGATGGAATTTAAACTTGTATTTCCTTTCGGACGAATGCCTATGTTATGAAAAAGTTCGCCATTGACTTCTGCATCGCACGGATAATATTCTTTAGCGGTTGCATTAGTAAGCATATGATCCCATTGCTCTTCGTCCATGATGATATTGATGCTGATAATTTCACTTGTGTCAAATAACTTTGTTTCATATTCCATTGCAATACCGGAACCACCCAGGGCATTTTCGATATCTTTTGAATAGCCCATCGCACACAAGCATAAGCTTACGGCAATTGCCATGATTACAGCAGCTATTTTCGTCATGTGTTTATTTGCAATCATAGATACCTCCGTCCTTATGACATATATTCGCCGTTATAACTTACAAGTGTTGCGCTCTCAACATCTGCTATGTCATGAATTCTATTTACAAAAGCTGTTGCTGCATCTTTTGTACGAAGTTCATAAGTCATTTCAATTCCGGATCTATTTATTGTTTTTGACTTTATAATATAATGCTCAGTGTTTTTCTCCAATATATCCGATACACTTTCTTCTGCTTTTTCATCTTTGCAGTTAAGGACTAAAATATACGGATTGTTGCTGATTTTACGCTTTGCAAACAGTAATAAAATAATGCCGATAATAACGGAACCAATAATCGCCAGTGGCATCATTCCGGCCCCTACGACAATTCCCACTGCAAGTGACCAAAACAGGAAAACAATCTCAACCGGTTCTTTTATGGCCGTCCGAAAACGTACAATGGATAGCGCGCCAACCATGCCAAGGGAAAGAACCACATTGGATGTTACTGCCATAATAACCAATGTTGTAACCAGTGAAAGGCCAATAAGTGTTAATGCAAATCCGCTGGAATACATTACTCCGGTTAATGTCTTCTTATATACAATAAATATAAACAGCCCTATCAGCAAAGCTGCTGCCAAAGCCAATACAGTATCCAGAATCGAAAACTCCGTTACGCTATCCAAAAAACTTGACTTGAAAACATCACTAAAATTCATTTTATTATCCTCCGATTTTAATTAACCAAACCGACGGCACACACCGTATTTAGAAAATGCCTGTTGACGTATTCCCTCTGTTTGTATAAGATCTACGATCACTTCCGGTATAAACTCATCATATTTTACTTCAAGAACTATTTGTCCCGGATGATCCAATGCACTGATATCATACATATCTTTCTCAAGAAATTCCCTATGAAATAAACTTGTTCTGATATCGGAATCAAAAGTAATCCTCACATTCCCCGCTTCATAAACATATGGTTCCCTTGTATAAGAAACCACAACTCTTGGACGAAGCTGTTGACTATTCATTTTGCAATATAACTCACGAACAATTTCACTTTCGTGCATACGCATCCAATTTGTCCTGCCTGTCAAAAGCATTCTGCATTCTTCCTCTGTAATTACGGCATCCAGTTTTAAACAAAGATTGTTATGTTTCATTTTCTTTTCCAATGTTATGTAGGAAAAATCATCATTATAATAACGGATTCTGAACTTCTCTCTTTTTTGCACCCCACCTTTTTTTTCACGCAGGGCTTTATCATCCGCATTATCAAAATAGATACTCCGAATCAAATACCGTCCATCCTTGGAAGCATGATTATCCATTTTCAGCAGCGGACGTATCCTTTGCCGGGCAGCTAAATATTCTGCAAAGTTTATCTGGTATTTTAACTCATGTCTATAAGTTCCTTGTAGTTCCAACGTTATTTGCTCCTTTCTGTTCCGTTTTCTTCAGTTTAATCGGTACTCCTAAAATGAACCTGAAAAAGTCAGTGTCCAAAATGTGAATTTTTCCTATCAGTTTTCGCACATCCGACACAATCACATGTTACAATCAAATTTGTAAAACACATTTCAACTTGATTTTAGCTTACAAGGTTATACTATTTTCATGGTGGAGGTATGGAACATATGAAAGTATTGATTGCAGAGGACGAGATATCGATTGCAAATGCGCTAAAAGTGATGCTGACTAAGAATAAGTATATGGTAGATGTTGTGTATAATGGAAAAGATGCTTTTGACTATATTGCTCATTTTTCTTATGATGTACTGATACTGGATATTATGATGCCGGAAATAGATGGTCTTACGGTATTGAAAGAGATTCGCAAGCAAGGCATTACTACTCCTGCTCTTTTTTTAACTGCAAAAAGTGATATCGAAGATAAAGTCATCGGACTGGATGCAGGTGCTGATGACTATTTGGCAAAACCTTTTGCATCTAAGGAGTTTTTAGCCAGAGTAAGGGCTCTCACCCGTAGATACGAAACCTTCAGTGCCAATAGGATAACTTTAGGGAATACCACTCTTGATTGCAGCCGGTATACATTAAGCACAAATAAAAACAGTGTTCGTCTGAACAATAAAGAATTCCTGCTTATGGAGTTATTTCTGAGACATCCGCACCAAGTGTTTTCTACGGAACGTTTAATGGATAATGTCTGGGAGCAAGACAGTAATTCTGAACTGGATGTTGTCTGGACATATATTGGTTTTCTCCGAAAGAAACTAAAAACCATTTATTCGGATATTGAAATCAAAACCATTAGAGGAGCCGGATATTTATTGGAGGAAAGTGCATGTTAAAAAAATTACGCTGGCGTTTTATCACAGTTGCAATGATTGCATTTTCTGCTGTAATGGCTGCATTGCTCTTAATTATAAATATCGCAACATATAGCAGCATCACACATCAGCAGAACGAAACCTTGCAGATGCTTACTAAAATGGAAACGGATAAAAAAGTTCCTTTTTCTCCCGATGGTTTTCCCGCGCCACCGTCCCATAGGGATTTTTCACCTGAATTCCAATATATGCTTCGTTTTTTTGCTGTATATATTAATGACAGCAACGAAGTGGTAAAAGTTAATCAGGACTATATCGCTTCCATTTCAAAAGAAGATGCTGCAGGCTACGCAAGCCATGTAACAAACGGCAGCCGGACAAGCGGATATTATAATAATTATCGTTATCTGATGACCGATACTTCAAAGGGAAAAATTATAATCTTCCTTAATTCCGAACGCGAATTGCAAGTATTAAAATCCCTTTTGCTATCGACTCTAGGCATAGCTATTTGTTGTTTAATAGCCGCTTTTATACTGATTGCTGTTTTTTCCAAAAAGGCCATTGCACCTTTCCTGCGTAATATCGAGACGCAAAAACGATTTATTACCGATGCCGGACATGAACTCAAAACACCATTAACCGCCATTGCAACCAGTGCCGATGTTCTGGCAATGGAATATGAAAATAACGAATGGGTACAAAATATACAGCATCAATCCAACAGAATGTCAAAACTGATAGCGGAACTTATCACCCTTTCACGCCTCAACGAAGAGCGGCCATTTCCCAATATCACCAAGTTTACGCTGACAGAAGCAGTCTGGGAGATATCGGAACCGTTTTCTTCCCTTGCGGAAGCAAACGGAAAAGAATATATTCCGCACATTGAAGATGACCTTGTATTTTCCGGAGATAAAAATGCGATCCAACAAATGCTCTCTATTCTCTTGGATAATGCATTAAAATACTCAGACGAGAATGGGAAAATACGTTTAGATGTCTATAAAAAGAGAAAGAAAATGGAAATCGTTATTTACAATACATGCCCTATAAACAATATCCCTGATTTGGATAGGATATTTGACCGATTTTACCGTGCCGATCAATCCAGAAATCAAAAAGACAGCTACGGTATTGGCTTATCGATTGCACAATCCATTGCACAGAATCATGGAGGCTGCATAAAAGCAGCCAGCAACAATAGTACTTCCATTACTTTCACTGTAAGAATATAGCTAGTACATCGTTGCGCAAATAACTACACCAATCACTTGCCTGCTTTCCCGACTGCACAGGTCAAAAATCCTCAGCATAGCCCGCTGCGCCTACGTTTTTTGGCCTGCACACTCAGAAAAGCATTCTGCGTGATGGATCCGGTTATTTGTCCAACGATGTACTAGTTAATGACATTGTAATTTTTCGGGCATACTTTGGTTGAATAGAAGCGCAAAGTAGATTATAATGTAGGAATGGGTGACTCCTGTGGTTTTTGAGATTATGTATTTTGTGGAAACGGAGTAAGGAATATGGTAATAATAAAAGGAATCAGTCTTATCTTATGGCTATTGGCCATACCGTCCTGCATCGGCCTGATACCGGTGCGGTGGATGCCGAAAGAGAAGAGGACGGTGGGTGCTGTGTTTACCGGCGGGTATTTTATTATGCTGTCTCTGTGCTGGCTGGTGACAGTGCCGTGCATTCTGCTGGTGAAATATTATAGCTTCCGTACCATGTCGGCATGGTTTACGGCAGTGTCGCTTTTGGCGGCGGCGGCAGGGATTGGGCTTACGGTGTGGAACTTTCGGCAGGACAGCCGTTTTTTCCCGCGGCCGGAATTGAATCTTTTCGGTATGCCGGCGGAAGTGAAGATTGGGTGGATTTTATTTTTCCTGCTGATTTTCTGGCAGCTTTATAAGGCGTTTACAATGGCTTCTTTCGACGGGGACGATGCGGAGTATGTGGCGCAGTCTTTGGTGACGCAGCAGAGTGAGACGATGTATCTGATCAAACCGTATACGGGCGGGACAACTTCTTTGGATATCCGTCATTCGCTGGCGGTGATGCCTATATGGGTGGCTTTTATCGGGAGGAAGACGGGGATTCATACTACGGTGCTGGCTCATAGCGTTCTGCCTTTTCTTCTGCTTCCGCTGACTTATACGGTATATTACGGTATCGGCAGTCATCTGCTGAAGAAGAAAAAGGAGTATCTGCCGGCATTTATGGTCATTATTGCGTTATTGCAGTTATTCGGCAATGTTTCTATCTATACGAATGAAACGTTTTTCCTGACCAGGACTTGGCAGGGGAAGGCAGTGGCGGCAAATTTCGTCATTCCGGCTACGATATGGCTGCTGCTTTGGATCTTTGACGGCGGGAACGGCAGGGAGAGTGCTCCTATGCCGGCGGGGAAACAGAAGCCAGGAATGCCGGGAGGATCCTTCCGTCCGTTGGGCCAGGGACGGTGGAAGGATACCGGGAAGCAGCCGCAGGCAGGGCTTTGGGCATTGCTGTGCACGGTGAATATGACGGCCGGGGTGTGTACTTCCATGGGAGTTTTTCTGAATGCGATATTGGTGGCGGCAGCGGCCTTTTGGCTTATGGTGGCGGAACGGAAATTCAGCATTTTGGTAAAAGCCGGTTTGGTTTGCATTCCGAATGTGATTTATATGGCATTGTATCTGTTTCTGCATGTATAGGCTGCGGGACGGCGGCGGAGAAGCGTCCGGCTGTTGGGCGGCGGAAATGCGTAAGGATAGGAGACTGGGGAAATGTATGGAATTTTTATGGAAAGCGTAGTGATATTTAAGAATTATACGGGAGGACGCTATCTTGCGGCGATGTTTTTTCTTGCGCTGCTGTATTTGCTGTTTACGGAAAAGGATAGGCGGAGACGGGCTATGTTTGTATATATGCCGATCAGCCTGCTGCTGGCATTTTTCTTCCCTGTCACGAGAAAGGTTTTTGTGCGGCTGATGGGAGAGGGGGATACTTATTATCGGATTTTATGGCTGGTGCCCATGGGGATTGTGATTGCTTATGGAGGCGTGAAGTTTGCCTGCTTTGTATGCGAGGAAATAGGGGCTTGGGCAAAACGGCTGATATTGGCCGTGCTTTGCGTGGCGGTAATGCTGTGCGGGAAATATGTGTATGCCAGCCAGTATATGTCCAAAGCGGAGAATCCGTATCATATTCCGCAGAAAGTGATAGATATCTGTGACGTGATAGCGCCGGAGGACGGGGAAGAGCGCATATGGGCGGTGTTCCCTACGGATTTGGTATATTTTGTCAGGCAGTATGACACCGATATCCAGATGCTGTACGGGAGGGAAATGGTGGAGCCGAAGTGGCAGTATGCGGAACCCGTCCATACGGTTATGAATCATCCCAGCAGGATAGATATTGAGGAATTGCTGGCACTGACGCGGGAACGCAGCTGTACTTACCTTGTTCTGCCAAATAATAAGGGAGTGTCTGCCGACCCGGAAAAATTTGGCTTGGAACTGCTGGATACCATTGAAGGATATCCTATATATTATGATCCGGTGGCGGCACGGATGATGGAAGAGAGGTATGGCTAGAATGCCAATACCTCTGTTTTACAGGCCGGCATACTGCCGCTCTTCCCTCGGGTTTTCTTTTCAAATCTTTTTCCTGCCTGTTATCGGCTGGAAGTATATCCGGTATTTACCAATTCTGCCAGACGGTCTGCCATCAGCTTGCGTCCTGCGTCATTTAAATGGATATAATCCGTCATATATTCCATATAATTATCTTCATTGATTGTCCCGTAAAAATTATCAATAATGGAAACTCCGCAGGAAATCGCCACATCCACTTCCTTGTATAAGTAGTGGGGGAGGGTGCCGTTGCCTAAATCGGTATTTCCGCCGTTTTGGTAATTGCCGCTTTCATCGACGGAGTGGGCGAAAGTGTGGGACATGACCACAATGCGGATATAGGGGTAAGTTTCCTGAATATCTTCGATGGCATTGCGCAGCCCGCCGGTGTAAGTGCTTAATTCATGGGGGTCATTGGGATTGTCGGATGGAATCAGGGCAAGGTAGTCGGCAGCGTCATACATAATGACAATCATATCCACTTTGCCGTAATCTATATTTTTTAAAGTATCCACAGCCTCCGCAAACTTGGGGTCCTGCTCTGCGGATGCCGCAGCTTCCAGCCGGCCGAAATCCTTTGCGCATATGCTTTTTGCCACATAGGGCAAGTTAAAATTGTCCTTGGGGTAGCCTTCGTTGTAGGACGAATAGCGTGCTCCTACGGTGGATTCGGGAAAACCGCCGTTATAAACCGTGGCATTGGCGGCAGCCGCCAGCCGGGAGGTAAAGTTTGCGGCACCGCTTCCGTCAGTCAGAAGATTGTTGCCGAGACAGAGTATTGTGGTAACGCCGTCATCCTCGCGGCCTGCCAGCAGGGTTTCGCTCATAGGGATAATAGTGTCCAATGCTTCAATGTCAAAACCTTCCGCCAGATTGTCCGGATCATAATCAGACTTGGTGCCCCGGTTCCAGATAGCCAGCCTGATAATGGAGATGGCGGCCAGCAGCAGAATGACGGCCAGCAATGCCAGATGGGGGCTGAAGGTAAATTGTTTTTTTTCATGGGTGCCTTGATTTTTCATAGAGAGGGCTCCTTTCGTATTATTCTTTATAAAATTACTCAAAATATGAGCCGGATAAAATGTAGAATTATTTTATCCGGCATACATATCCGCACTTTGAAGTTACAGAGTGAGTCTGAAAATGTTTTCCTCGGCGCAAATATCACGCAGAGTGGTGAAACGGCACATCGTAGTGCAGATGCTGGGAATGAATTTTCAGACGCGCTCTAGCATTGTTGCCGATGCAGCTCTTTATACCATTTACTGTATTTGTACATACGATAGGTAGTGCTTAACTCTTTGAGCTGTTCAGGATCGGCACATTTTGCTTTAAAGGTTTCCCGTTCATTCATGTCCATACTTACATATTCCATATAAGGAATGCGGAGTTCGGTAATGGATCCGCCGCACTTGGGACACGCCATCTTGTGTCCGTTGAGCATGTGGACACGGTGGCAGGGCTTACAGTAGTGCATGTACATCATTTAATGATTTCCCCTCTCCGGATATGTAGTGATCTCCTTGCATACGTTTTATTCTTATTCCTAAATTGTGACAGCAATGACTAAAAAAGTCAACAATTATTTTATTTATTTATCGACAAATTATGCTTTGATAATGTTTTTTTAATAATTTCATTGTTTTGCCGCCTTCCGTTTCACTGACGCAGGCAGTGAGCCAGGCATCTGCCTGCGGCCATCGGCTATGTTTTTCCGGCAATTATACGAAAGATACTTGACAGAGAAAGGATGTTTAAATATTACACTTTTCATCTTCTTGCCGTAATGATTTTTCGTATGGTAAAATACGGAACTGTAAAGAGATGAGAGGAAAAAGAACGGCATCGGGATTCGGAAGAAAGGAGGGCAGAGGGCATCGGGAGAATGCAGACAGAAGAGACGGTATGCAGAAAAAGAAAGAATATGAGGTAGCAGGAAGATGAAAAAGATGAAACGGAAGATAACAATGTTATTGTCAGTGATGATGTTCCTTACAATGAATATGGCTGCGTATGCCGCACAGGAGCAGCAGACGGCGGCAGGGAATCCTGAGGTAAGCGTACACCGGTGGCTGGAAGCGGATCGGTCCGCTCTGGCAGTAAGGGGAGAAGAAAAAAAGATTGTAGCGCGTGAAGTCAGAATATACGATGAAAATAAGTATGAACTTTGCAATGACCAAGAGCATCCGGTTACCTCTGCGGCAGGGGATGCTGTCCTAAGTGGGAATACAAGCGAAAATACAAAGCTTGTGGGAACGGAAAGCATTGAGGGCGGCAATTTCGGCTCCTTTGTGCTTCAGATAGGTGAGGATGAGAGGGCGGAGGAACTGACTATATCATTGAAACTTGGAGAGTGGGGATTTTACCTCCGTGAGAAAGAGACGGGGGAGATTTTTCATGTGACGGGAGACGACGGCGGGGGAGAGAAACTGCTGACGGTTCAGGTAAAAGAGCAGGCATCCGAATTTTCGGTTGACAGAAAGCTGAAGGCTGACAGTGCCAGTGTGGGACGCGGAGAAGAAACAGCAGTCAGGATGCATCTTTCTTGGAATTTTGATGCGGACAGATATGAGGCTTATAGCGGGGACGGATATTTTTGGAATCTGGGAATAAAAAATTGTACGGTATCCGGAAATACCTGTGAAAAAACAAGAATAGAACATAGGAGCGGTGCTGCCAATACACGTTATCTGGTAGTCGGGGAGGAAGAAGAGGCAGAAGAACTTTATGTTACTATGGAATGTGCCGGGTGGAGTTTTTATGTGCAGGATAAACTTACCGGTGAGATTTTCTATGTATACGGGGACGAGTCTGTAACCTTAATGACGGTGATAAAAGTCGGGGAGCAAAGTTCCGGGGATGGGACAGGCAGTACGGAGTCGTTGCCGGATGCGGTTTATAGTGAGACGGAAAGCGCGGAAACAGGAAATGCCGTTCCGCCCCAAGAGGCACCGTCCAATGTGGTGAAGTGCCTGAACGGAGCGGTAACGTCTACAGTGGGCGGTGTCTATGAGGCAACTGCCGTGGCCGGGGTCGCCATAACGACACCGAAGGAACAGGTGGAAGCGGCGGCAGGAATTCCGGCGGCACAAGACGGCAAGAGGGCAAATGTAAGGTTTTATATATGCAATGGTTTGAACACTCCGGCAAAGGCTGCTTTGGAACAGGCGGTTATGCAGGCGGGAAAGAAAACGGTTACTGCAATTAATGTGGATATGTATGTTATCAGCCAAGACGGGAAGGTAACGAAAACCGGAACTTCCGTTTCTGAAATACGATTAGTGATAGGCCTGCCCGAGCGGTGCCGGAACACGGGCGGGGAATATGCGGTAGGTGTGATGGGAGAAGACGGCAGGTTCCGTCAGCTGGAGGATTTGGACAGCGACCCGGGGACGGTTACGGTTGAAACGGATCAATTTGGGGTTATGGCATTAATGGAATAAAAGAAGAAGGGACTGCAAAGAAATATGTCCTCCGCACTTTGAAGTTGCGCGGCTGGGAAAAATAGCGCATATAGATTGGTTGCAGCTTGCCGAGGGAAATACTATACTGAAAATGCACATTGTCATTCACGAAAGCTGCAGCCCGCGTCAGGAACGATGTTTCTATTCGGACACGCTTTCGCTATGCGGCAAAGGCAGCGTTTTTCATTCTTATTTGAGCCGCCAAGGGCGGTATGGAGGTATTTATGAGTTTCGGAAAAAATTTGCAGTTTTTAAGGCATCTGAGAGGAAATATGACACAAGAGGATTTGGCTGAGAAAATGAATATCAGCCGCCAAACCGTATCCAAATGGGAACTGGATACGGCACAGCCCGAAATGGATAAGGCGATAGAACTTTGCAGGCTTTTCAACTGTTCGCTGGATAATTTGTTCCGTGATGAAATGGTGACTTGCGGCGAAGCGTATACAAATCTGCGTGTGGAAACGGTTCCCGCTTTCCGTTATATAAAACATGCCGTTATAAGTTCCGAACCGGAGGGGGACGCTATTGACAGAGTATTTTCCATAGCGCGTAGCTGCGGCGTAGACAAGCCTCGTGTCATTGGTTGGGATTTTCCGAATGTGTCTCAGGAGCAGATAAACGTTTTCAATATGCACGGCTATGAAGCGGCATGGATACTGCCTGATGGGATTGTCCCTCCGGATATTGAAATATATGAGCAGGCAGCGCACAAGTATGCGGCAATACATATTGAAACGCCTTTTGAAAACCCTTTTGTGACCATTCCCAATGCCTATAAAACGCTTATGGAGTATATGCGCGTGAATGGCTTGGAACACACGGAAAAGGATGTGATTCCTTGCTTTGAAACTGACGGAGAGAGTATGGATGTTTATATTGCCTGTAAGTAGCCAATGCCATTTGCTTAAGCCGCGGCCTGCGTCAGGGATGATGTTTTTTCAAAGCAGAATCTGCCGTAAGGATTTGAAAAGAGTATTGAAATTTAATTGACAAATAAGCGGGAATCAGGTATATTAATTTTGGTGACCATATGGTCACCAAAATTTGGCGCAGAAAGTGACCGCATGGTCATTGAGGAGGGCAGATGACAATGCCGACATCTTTATTTTTTGGACTGAATACTGAAAAACGGCATACGATTTTTGCGGCAGGAGTTTCCGAATTTGCCGATTGTGGATATGAAAACAGTTCTACCAACCGAATTGTAAAAAAAGCCGGTATCAGTAAAGGGAGTTTGTTTAAATATTTTCCGACAAAAGAGGACTTTTATTTTTATATTCTTGACGAAATCACAGCGGAGCTTATTTCCGCCTTAAAAGAAAAAAGAAATACCCTTTCCCCCGATTTATTTCAACGGATAATAGAATACTCTGCTATGGAGTTTTCATGGTATATGCGGTATCCCGAAAAATCCAAAGTGATTGTCAGGGCATTTACAGTAAGCGATACCGATCTTTACAGGAAAACCATATTAAAATATGGCAATAGGGAACGAGATATATATGATTGGTTTTTGCAGGATGTTGACACAGTTCCATTTCGGTGGGACAGGCAGAAAACGATGGATATAATAAGGTGGTTTTTGAAAGGTTTTAAGGATGATTTTCTGACGGGAATACAAAAACAGGCCTATTCAGATTTGGAAATGATACAAAAAGAATATATAAAAGATCTGTCTGTATATATAGAAATCCTAAAGGCAGGAATCATAAAATAAAGGAGACTGTTATGTTTTATCATGCCCATAATGGAACTGTCCGTGTCGGAAATTCCGAAATGGATTACATATCTTTTGGAAATGGAAGTAAAAATCTTATTATGCTGCCCGGATTGGGAGACGGGCTGTCAACGGTAAAAGGAATGGCTCTTGTTTTTTCGGTCATGTATAGGATTTATGCCAAAGAATTTACCGTGTGTGTTTTCAGCCGGAAAAATCATTTACAGGAGGGATATTCCACAAGGGAAATGGCAAAAGACCATGCAGAGGCCATGGCTGTTCTTGGCATTTCAAAAGCAGATGTCTTAGGAATATCGCAAGGCGGCATGATAGCACAGTATCTTGCGATTGATTATCCCGATTTGGTCCGCAGACTGATCTTGGCGGTAACAAGTGCAAGGCCAAATGAAATAATAAAAAAGACAGTTGGTGCTTGGATGGTAATGGCAATGCAGGGAAATTATAAGGAGTTAATGATAGATACGGCAGAAAAATCATATTCAGAAAGCTGCCTGAAAAAGTATCGGCGGATTTATCCGCTTATTGGAAGGATAGGAAAGCCCAAAAATTTTAAACGCTTTCTGATACAGGCAGCTTCCTGCATCAGCCACAATGCTTATTCGGAATTGAACAAAATAGTATGCCCTACATTAGTGATTGGCGGGGATTGCGATAAAATAGTCGGAACAGCTGCAGCTTCTGAAATAGCCGGAAAAATCAGTCAGGGTGAGCTGTTTATTTATAATGGCCTTGGCCATGCGGCGTATGAAGAGGCAAAAGATTTTAATGAACGGGTTTTGAATTTTCTGACGGGATGATAGCAAGTCTGTCATGTTCTAGTATTTTATCTATGTTGCATTCATAATATTGATATGTTTGGAGATGGCAGTGATTAATGCTGTGGTGCGTGAATTTAAAGTAGACAAGTTTGTAGATATGACAAGCAATTAATTTTTGTCCTTTTTCAATTTGATAGTTGTTATGGGGATTGTTCTTTTTGTGAGTTATAAGATGTTAAATCATACAGCACGGAAGGTTTATGATGCATTATCCCAGTATGGGCAGAGACTTGCTTTTTCGATAACAAAAGGCGATATAAAGCGACAGGAGGAAAAAAAGCATATGATAGCAGGAATGCAAGAAGTATTCGTAACAGTTCAGCCTGAATGTTGTGTTGAGAGGCGGACGCACGGGAGGGAT
>CAJUIM010000083.1 GCA_910586275.1 uncultured Lachnospiraceae bacterium
ATCCCTCCCGTGCGTCCGCCTCTCAACACAACATTCAGGCTGAACTGTTACATTTTCACATCCTTTTTCCCGCCCTCATATAATATGATATATCCGTGAACTATCCCGATTGGAGGAATCTTATGGAACAACCATTGCTGAGCCTAAAAGACATATGTTATTCCTACCATAGCCCGGAAGGTGAGACCATCGCCTTATCACATATATCTTTCCAGATACAGAAAGGTGAATTCACAGCCATTGTAGGCCCTTCCGGCTGCGGTAAATCCACGCTGCTTTCCATTATCGCAGGTCTGCTTGCCCCTGAAAGCGGGGAAATCCTCTTCCATGGCGGCTCCCACAGTGCCGGCTGCCAATCTGAAAGCAATGCGGGCTGCCCAGGAAAACGCGGCCTGCGTGCCACACCATCCTGCCCCCGCATCGGCTATATGCTTCAGCATGACCATTTATTCGAATGGCGCACCATCTATCAAAATGTTATATTGGGACTGGAAATCAACCACATGCTTACTCCCGAAAGGCTGGCATATGTCACACAGCTTCTGAAAGACTATGACTTATACAAATTCAGGGACAAGAAGCCCAGCGAACTGTCCGGCGGCATGAAGCAGAGAGCCGCCCTTATCCGCACCCTTGTAATGGAACCGGAACTGCTGCTTCTTGACGAGCCGTTCAGTGCCTTGGACTATCAGACAAGGCTCTCCGTTTCTTCCGATATATGCAGCATCATTCGTTCTGCCGGCAAAACAGCCATCCTCATTACCCATGATTTATCCGAAGCCATCAGCTTAGCCGAACGCATCCTGGTACTGAGCCGGCGGCCCGCCACAGTCAGATGCGACATTCCCGTCCGATTAACTCTTGCCGACAATTCTCCCCTGGCCTCCAGAAACGCCCCCGAATTTAAAGATTATTTCAATTTATTATGGAAGGAGATTTCAGATGAAAAATACAGACATCCTGAACAATCAGGAAAAATATGAACGCGGCCGGATAAAGCATCACCGCATGGTTCTTCTTGCCCGCACCCTTATCCTCGCAGGCTTCCTCCTCCTATGGGAGGGGCTGGTCCGGATGGGATATGTAGACTCCTTTTTCTTCAGCAGCCCCAGCCAAGTCATGCTTTGCTTTATCGGCATGATAAAAGATTTCTCTTTTTTCACCAATACCGGGATTACCCTGCTGGAAACTATCGCCAGTTTCCTGCTTGTTCTTGCAATCAGCCTGCTGACCGCCACACTTTTATGGCATTCCCCAAAATGTTCCGAAATTCTGGAGCCATATCTAGTGGTGCTGAACAGCCTTCCCAAGTCCGCCCTTGCCCCCCTATTCATTGTATGGCTGGGCACCGGTATAAATACCATTATTGTGGCCGGAATTTCCGTGGCCGTCTTCGGCTCAGTCATCAATCTGTACACCGGATTCCGGCAAGTGGATAACGAGAAAATAAAGCTTATCTACACACTGGGCGGCAGCAAGCGGGATGCTTTCTGCAAAGTAGTGCTCCCCGGCTCCGTCCCCACAATACTCAGCAATATGAAAGTCAATATCGGCCTGGCTCTTGTAGGCGTCATCATCGGCGAATTTCTCGCCGCAAGGCGCGGACTGGGATATCTGATTATATATGGCTCACAGGTATTTAAACTGAATATGGTGATTACTTCCATTCTCATCCTCTGCGCCATCGCCATGGGACTTTATCAGCTTATCCAAATGCTGGAACACTTCTGCAGTGATAAATTTTAAGGCATATCCGAAAATCGCTTCTGCAAGATTCTCCACAAGACGCACTCCATCGAGCAGGGGAAATCTTTCCCCTGCTCCTCGCGCCGGGCACCCGTCAGCTTTTGCTGACATACTTCCTCTGGGTGCCCGTGTGCAATCGAGTAGGGGAATGACCTTCTCCACTACTCGTGCGCCAGGCACCCGTCAGCTTTTGCTGACATACTTCCTCTGAGTGCCCGTGTGCATAAGAAATGTGGAAATCGTCCACTGAACAATCTCCACAAAATTCCAAATCTGCTCCCCCTAAAACTGCCCTTCTTAAATCTGCCCCTCTCAAATTTGCTTATATTCTCATTCAGATTCTTCTCTGTATTCGAAAACAAACCACTTCCCATTCATATTAATCTCTAATGTATCGTCTGCTCCATACTGATAACCAAATCCGCTTCCGAAATTAGACTGCTTATCTTCTGTTGGAATTTCAGTTCCGTCGACAGTTGACGTTATTTCTCCATCCATATTTCCACAACGCCCGCTGACCGTGCTTTCTCTCCCTGTATCATAATATAATTTACCATTTACCCTTACCATGGGTATTCTATCCCACATCTTATTCATCCCCGACGGTTCGCTCCATTGTTCATCAAGTATAAGCGTATCGCTTGCTATAATTTTTTCCGTGGCAAATACCCGCCATTTATCATTCATGTATATTTCAATGATACCTTCGGTTTTACCATATCGATATCCGTATCCTGTGCCGAAGTTTGATTGGTCATTGACTGTCGGTTTTTCTCCTCTATCGACCGCAGAGTTGATTATTCCTTCAAATGTATCAGGTTTTTTCTCTGCCTCCCTCTCATATCCAGTATCTAAATAAAGTACATCGTCAGCCATAACCATAGGAATCAAATCCCATTGTTCAGTTGTTTCTTTATCATCAATTGATGGATCCGTATCACGTTCCTCAAGTAAAATGTGCACAGCAACTCTGTCTTCATCATAATATACGACGATTTGCTGATTGCTTTCATCACTTAAGTACCACACATCACCAAATAAGCCAAACAGTGACCCATCTGGGTCACCCCATGCTATAATGATATCGTCCCTGGTTTGTCCCAATAAGTTATTTTGAATGTCTTCCCCTGTGTACCCTTTTTCAGTTACAAGACCACTTATCTCCATTATATTTGGAATATCAGCTTTATCGCTTTTGCCTAAACAACCTGCCAAACCTAAACCGCAAGTAAGCAAAACCAAAATCAGAAAGATTTTTTTCATATACCCTCCTATAGCCGTTCCGGATGCCCCCATTATGTTAAGAGATTGTTCATGATCAGTGCATAGATAATCATTCATTGGTCCAATCTTTCATGCTTACATTCATGTCCACATCTCCCTTAATCCCGTCTACGCTTCCCGTGGAGGAATACTGCCAAACGCTGAATTCATAAGGGAAATAAAGAGGGGTCTGATAAAAGGCGAACCATTTTTCGTATTCTTCCAGCTGCCCCATATCCACCATCAGCAGAAATGTCTTTAAATTTCCATAGATCATCGGCGTATAGCCTGCCTGCTTAATCCTCTCACAGAAAGCAATGCATACATCCGTCCAGTCCTGCTGTTCCATATCCTTTGTCCGGGGCTCGTTGGTAGTTACCTCTTCCACGTCCAATACTACGGGATATGTCACGTCATACCCCTCCAAATGTTCCAAGACAAACTCCGCTTCCTCCACCGCCTCTTCCTTCGTGGTTGCCTGCGTGAAAAAATATACGCCAACATCAATGTCATTTTTCAAAGCACCCTCTATATTGTCCTCATATGTACTGTCCAACACAAGTTTCCCTTCCGATGCGCCTCGTATTCCGAGACGGATAAAAGCATATTCCACCCCGTCCCCGGCCACCTTCTTCCAGTCGATTTTCTCCTGATATCTGGAAACATCGATCCCTTTCTTGGAGGCCACCTGCCCGTCCACAAAATATTCCAGAATATCGTCCTCATTCATCTGAAACTGATCGGCGGTGTAAGAATGATGCTTCAGACTGTCGAGAATAGGAAAAAAGAAATATCTGCCGTCGTCTGCCACCACCAGTTCATCCTTATAAACTGCCCGCAGCATGGGAGCCGTCCCGTCCCCACTTTCCATTCTTGCCCTTATATCATCCAATATTTCCTTTTCTTTTTCCAAGGCAGATCTCTCCGCCGCTTCTGCGGCCGCATCCTCCGTCATTTTCTTAACCTCATCCTCCGTATACGCAGTGACGGAATTCACCTCATCCACATAAGCCATGGCGACCTGCACTTCGTCATGCAGCTTCTTATTCTCCATCCAGAGAAAGTAACAGCCGGCGCAGGCAGTCGATGCCAACAGAAGACTGAATACCGAGAAAACAGCCCTTCGCTTTTTGCGCCTCCGGTTCTTGCGCGTCACCCTGCTTTCCGGCATGGTGCGCTCTTCCTTCTTTCTCTTCTGTTCTTTTTCTTTTGACTCTTTTGCTCTCCGTGCCCTATCTCTTTGCTTTCCGCTTTCTGCCCCTCTGCCCGTCTGCCCGACACTGCCTCTCCATTGCAGTTCCGCGCCCGGATCGTTAAGGTCATGGATTCTTATATCATCATCCGTCTCATATGAATTTCTCTTTTCTGTTCTCATCCGCACCCCATCCGTCTATTCTTTTGCTTCCGTAACCGTTCCCTGTTTCCACTGCCGTTCCCCCATCTCCGGAAACTATTCCCTGCTGTCTGAATCTTACTTCGTTTCCAAAACCCTTCGTCGACCTCAGAATCTTCCTTCACCCTAGAATTCTTCCTTCGCCTCCGAAATCCTTCTTCGTTCCCGGAATCTTACTTCGCTCCCCAAACCTTCCTTCGCCTCCGCCGTTTCCCGCTGCCATGCCATTCTCCCGATTCCAAACGCTTCCCTGCTTTCAGAACTTCTCGCCAAAGTAACTCTTATAGCCTTCGCCGAATATTTCCGTGGCACTGGTTACAATCATAAATGCATCCGCATCCTCTTCCTTTACAATTTCCTCCACTTTCGGTGCCAATGGCTTATGCACCACACACATAATGATTTTTTTCTTATTTCCGCTGAAAGCCCCTTCCCCGCTCAGCCGTGTGACACCAATATCCAGTTCCTCCAACAGCCTGTCTGTGATCCTGACCTGACAGTCACTGATAATATATACTAATTTCGCCTCGTCCGTACCGTAAAGCACCATATCCAGCACAATAGCCGTCACTACCACCGAAATCCCCGCATAGAGCGCCGAATCAATATTTCGAAACACAATGCCTGACAGCGAGACAATACACAGATCCATAATGAAAAACAGGCTTCCCGTCTTTAAATGAGGATATTTCAGCCGCAGGCATTTCACGATAATATCCGTGCCTCCCGTTGTCGCCCCTCTTTTAAATATAACACCAATGGATACGGCAATCAATACACTTCCTGCCAATGCCGCCAGAAGAATATCGTCCGTTGCGGCTCCGAAACGCGCAAATATATTGGTGAAAGCAGAAGTTGCCGCAATCGTGTAAAAAGTAGATATGATAAAACGGAATCCGAACTTCCACATACCTAGGACAATAATCGGGATATTGATAAGCATAATTAAAGTACCCGTCTCCAAAGGCACCACCCGGCTCATGATAATGGCCAGCCCTGTCACGCCGCCGGGAGCCATATTGTTAGGGTCGATGAACAGACTGACCCCGGCGGCATACGCTGCGGCAGCCATAGTTATAATAGCGAAATCCAGCAGCCGCTGCTTTGCCGTCTTCCCTTCCTCCCTTTTTCTCTCATACTCCTGCTGCACCTTAGCTCCATGCCGGTTCCCTTCCCTGCGATTCTCCATTTTTCCCTGCCCCTCCCTAAGCATATCCGAAAATGCTTTCTTTCGGCGTTCCCTCATACAGTACGCAAACCGCGGACTGTCCGGACGGAACGCCAAAGAAAAACATCAATATCCTGACACTATTTCTTCCTTACAGTATTAACATTTCCACCTTACTCTTTTCTATACGGCAGCCAACACTATACCCGGACCAAAACCGTAACTTGGCCCTGCCTCCATGGAACCCTCACCGGCTCCCGTTCCGCAGGCATGTTAGTCCAGCCGGATATCTTTCGCATAGGCATAGGATATTACCTCTCCCTTCTTTGTATCCCGATATCCTCTTTCCCTATGGGAATAATCCGAAATCTCCGCCGAGCCGAAATTCGCAAATTTCCGATACACCCTTTCCAAAACCTCTGTTTCTTCCCGGGTCAGCACCTCCTCTTTCGTGCCGCTGCCCGGCATCACCTGATGCTTCTCATACCCCTGCTCAAAATTTACTTCGATATGCACTATTCCTTCCGCTTCCATCATCCCAAGCAAAATATCATAATTCTTCGGCACCGGTCCGTACGGAAGATGGACATACTGTGTCCCGGAAATGGAAATCCCGTTCTCCTTATAAAAAACCATATCCGAATAATTCAGAAGCTTCAGCAGTTTCACTTTCAGCAGCCCGTCACACTTCCCGGCAAAGAAAACTACCATCGCACAGAATTTCTCAAAGTCGAATTCCCTGAATCCGTTCTCAATGGAAGGTCTTTTCCGAAACAGCTTATCCAGCAGCTTCTTCCCTTCCCCGCCCGGCCAAACCTCCTCCAGTTCTCCGATTTTTTCCAAAAGCTTTTCCTTTTGCCTGCCGCCAATGGGCACTTCGTTCTCCGCCAGATAAGCCTTCATATTTTCCGGATTGCGAAGAAACAGCAGCAGGCTGTTATGTGCCTTATCCTGCAGGGAACCGTTCTCGTACCGATGCACCGTCTTATCTCCCCAGTTCAGTATTTTGGCAAAGCTTCTTTGGCTCAGCCCATACTGCTCCCTGATTTCCTTTATCTCTTCCGGCTGCAGCAGCTTATGCCGCCTCCGGTACTCATTGTATGCCTTCAGCAAAGTAGTGTGATCCAGCCTCTCACAATAAAATTCTTCTCCGCATTGCGGACAAGCCAGCACCTCCGCTTCCACCTCTATGCTTTCCCCGCTAACGATATAGCTTTCCCTTTTGCATATTACCCGTGCATCCACTTCCCTGCCGCACTCTTCGCAATATTTCTTCATGACCGGTACCTCCCGCAGCTGCCACTATATCTAAAAAAAACAAACCTATTTTCCCAATCATACGCTATGCAAAATCATCCTCGTGGAACCCCAGACATTTAAGCGTCATTTTCCCGCCTTCCTCCGTAATCTTCATTTTTATGTAAAACGGCACGCCCTCCACCGTTTTCTTGAACTCCCATATCTCACCCGGCCTGTCAAAATCCTGCTTCGGCCCCTTATAGTAGTCTCCGGCGGAAAGCCCCAGAATTTCCTCCTTCGCATCGAGAACCGTCAGGCCATGCAATGCCAAAGCCTGCATATTCTTTCTTCTTGGCACAAAATCATAGTCCCCCTGCGATACAAGCCATTTAGCCCTTTCCAAAAATATGTTTATGTCAGCCGCCCCCGTCCGTTTCCCCACTTGCATTACCTCCGCACCTACCTTATATTATATTCCGTATTTCCGTTTTGTCAATCAAATGCAGTCATATGACCACATCTCATAATATAAGAATGCAGCTTCATTCACTTAAGCATCGGGAATGACACAGCATATAACAGCCTGCCGGACAGCCCTATACGCATGAAAAAGCTGCCGCACTGTTACAATGCGGCAGTCTTGATGTCTGGCTGATCATTTTAAGCCATGCCATTCCCGAAGCGGAAGACGGCTTCACGGAATGACATGGCCGGTAAAAGAAAGCCATATAAGCAATCCGCGGAAAAACCTCTACATAATTGTGCGGACCACTTTCGGCTGATATCCGTTCTTTTGCAATGACGCAATAATCTCTTTCTTATGTTCCGGTCCGAAAGCCTCCATCGTAATCCGCAGCTCCACAGCGGCATTGCGGTTAATGGAAACAAACTGGTTGTGCTCCAGCTTGATTACGTTTCCGCTCTGCTTTGCGATCACATCGGCCACACGGCTCAATTCACCCGGCTTATCGGGCAGAAGTACCGAAACGGTGAAAATCCTGTCTCTTAAAATAAGCCCCTGCTGCACCACCGAAGACATGGTAATCACATCCATATTGCCGCCGCTTAAGATTGCCACCACCCGCTTGTCCTTTATTTTCAGATGCTTCAGCGCAGCCACCGTCAGCAGACCGGAATTTTCCACCACCATTTTATGGTTCTCCACCATATCCAGAAATGCCACTACCAGTTCCTCATCCTCTACCGTGATAATGTCGTCCAGATTTTTGGACAGATAAGAAAAGAGCTTGTTCCCCGGTGTCTTTACCGCCGTGCCGTCCGCAATGGTACTCACACGGTCGAGAGTGACTACTTTCCCCTCCTTCAGCGACACCTGCAGGCAATTTGCCCCTGCCGGTTCCACCCCGATCACTTTTATCTTAGGATTCAGCAGCTTTGCCAAGGCTGAGACTCCCGTAGCCAGCCCGCCTCCCCCGATAGGAGCCAATATATAATCCACTAACGGAAGATCCTTGAAAATTTCCATGGCAATGGTTCCCTGTCCGGTAGCCACCGCCAGATCGTCGAAAGGATGAATAAAAGTATAACCGTTTTTCTCCGCCAATTCATAAGCGTACCCACAGGCCTCGTCATACACATCCCCGTAAAGCACCACTTCTGCGCCGTATCCCTTGGTCCGGTTCACCTTGATCAAAGGCGTAGTAGTAGGCATTACGATCACTGCCTTCACGCCGTAGCACTTCGCCGCATAAGCAACCCCTTGGGCATGGTTGCCGGCCGATGCCGTAATCAGTCCCTTTTTCCGTTCCTCGTCCGTCAGCGTGCTCAGCTTATAGTATGCCCCCCTTACCTTGTATGCCCCCGTAAACTGCATATTTTCAGGCTTCAGATATACTTTATTGCCCGTCTGGCCGCTTAAGTAATCACTGTATAAAAGCTTTGTCTCCTGTGTTACCTGCTTAACGACCTCCGATGCTTCTTCGAATCTATCCAAGGTCAGCATTTTATCATCCATTCTGCCATACTCCTTTCCCAATGAAAAACCTATCCCTGCCGGATATGCTTTAATTCGCCTCTTCCTCTCCTGTCCTTCGGTCAAACAGAGCATTCACGAACTGGTCGGAATCAAATTTCTGCAAATCCTCTATCGTTTCTCCCACACCGATATACTTCACCGGAATCTGCAGTTCCGACTGTATTGCCACGGCAATGCCTCCCTTTGCCGTCCCGTCCATTTTTGTAAGGATAATGCCGGTCAGGTCTGCCACTTCGCCGAAATCTCTCGCCTGCTGCAAAGCATTCTGCCCGGTGGTGCCGTCTAACACTACCAGATTCTCCCGGTGGGCATTGGGGAATTCTTTATCTATAATCCGATTGATTTTCTTCAGTTCCTGCATCAGGTTCTTTTTATTGTGGAGCCGCCCGGCCGTGTCACAGAGAAGCACGTCCACATTCCTGGCTTTTGCCGCATTGACCGCATCAAAAATCACACTGGCCGGGTCGGAGCCTTCCGAACCGCCGATAATATCCACGCCTGCCCGGTTTGCCCATTCCGTCAGCTGCTCCCCTGCCGCCGCCCGGAATGTATCCGCCGCTGCCAAGAGCACTTTCCTGCCCTGATCTTTCAATATGCCTGCCAGTTTCCCCACGGAAGTAGTCTTTCCTACCCCGTTGACCCCGATGACAAGCACTACCGACTGCCTGTGTTCAAACTCATAGGCAGTCTCGCCCACTTTCATCTGCTCCTTGATGCTGTTTATAAGAAACTCTTTGCATTCCGAAGGCTGCTTAATATGATTTTCCTTCACCTGAACCCGCAGTTTCTGGATAATGGAATTAGTGGCATTGACACCGATATCGCCCATAATGAGTATCTCTTCCAGTTCCTCATAAAAGTCCTCATCAATTGCGGAAAAACCATTGAATACGGAATCAATCCCACGCACAATATTATTCCTAGTCTTGGCAAGCCCTTCCTTCAGCCTGCTGAAAAAACCTTTCTTTTCCTCGCCCATATTGCCCTCCCGTTCCTAATTGTTTTTCTGTTCCGTTTCAGAACGTGCTGAACCTTCCTCCCTGCTATGTGCAAAACGATGCATCCTTTCATCGCTTTGCGTGACTTCTGCCTTACATTCATTTGGCGCAGCCCCCGCAACGGCCGCTAATCCTCCAAATCTTTGTCAATCAGATTGACGCTTACCAATGTGGAAACCCCTTTCTCCTGCATGGTTATGCCGTACAGCCTGTCTGCTTTCTCCATTGTACCACGTCTGTGGGTAATTACAATAAACTGCGTATATTTTGTCAGCTTATGTAAGTATTTTGCAAATCTGGCCACATTATTCTCATCCAATGCAGCCTCGATTTCATCCAATAAACAGAACGGGGACGGTTTCAGGTTTTGGATTGCGAACAGCAGCGCAATGGCGGTCAGAGCCTTTTCACCGCCGGAAAGCTGCATCATATTCTGCAGTTTCTTGCCGGGCGGCTGGGCTATGATCTTAATGCCCGCTTCCAGGATATCCTCGTCTTCCATCAGTTCCAGCGTCCCTTTTCCGCCTCCGAACAATTCCCGGAATACCGCGTCAAACTCCTTGCATATTTCCGCAAATTTCTCATGGAACTGTTTGCGCATGGAAACGTCCAGTTCTTCGATAATATGCATCAGTGTTTTCTCGGCCTCCACCAAATCGTCATGCTGCGTCTTCAGGAACAGGTAACGTTCCATCAGATTCTTATAGTCCTCTATGGCATTGACATTTACATCGCCCAGTTTCTTAATCTCATCTTTCAGGGAAGTCGCCTCTTTCTTCATGGCCGGCAGATCCGTCATCTCTTCATTCCGCAGAGAAGCCGCGTCCGACAAGGTGATTTCATATTCGTCCCACATATAATTGATCTGAGTCTCTATGGATTCTTCCAGCTTCTCCCTCTGTGAATTCAGACGGTACACTTCCTTATCCAAAGAGGTCATCCGCTCCGCCAGTTCCTCCCTGGCAGCAAAGAAATTCTTCTGCTTGGAAGCCAGTTCTTCCTTTCTTTGCATATCCTCTTTTAGTTTTGTCTCCGCATCGGAATGGGAGGTATCGGAAGCCAGTATGGTTGCCTCAATTTCTTTGATATTGTGTTCCTTCCGTTCCATTTCTTCGGCATTGGAAGCCAGCCCCTCCCGGATTTCTTCCCGCTCAGCCGCAAAACGCAGGATTTCCCCTTCGATCCGTTCCGCGTTCTGCCTTTGGAATTCCTGTCTCTGCAGTATTTTTTCCACTTCCACTTCCCGTTCCGACAACACCTTGGACTGTTCGGATTCTTTTGCCCTCTGCTCTTCCAATTCCTTCTGCAGCAGTTCGTTCTGCGCCTGCACGTTTTTTTCCAGCTGCTCCGAAGCTTCCAGTTCTTTGGCTGTTTCCTCCTTTCCCCTCCGGATTTCCTGCATCTGTCTCTCAATCTCAAGTTCTTCCGCTTTCAATGTTCCGAATCCCTCTTCCGCCTCGTTTTTCCGCTCTTCTGCCTTAATGACATTCATGCGGGCGGTATTCTGCTCAATGAATTTATCCTGCAGGCGGGCTTTCGTATCCTCCAGTTCCATCCGCAGCCTGCCCCGCTTTTTTTTCCTCTCCTCAATCTCCTCCAGCAGGCCGTCAATCTGTGTCAGATATTTGCGGACTTTTCCGCCCAGTTCTTCCATCTCCCGCCTTCTTCCCAGCAGGTTGCTGCTGTTCTTAAACGCGCCGCCGCTGATGGCTCCCCCCGGCACAAGGAGTTCCCCTTCCACGGTTACCATCCGGACCGTATAGTTGAACTTACGGGCAATCCGCACCGCATTGTCCATGTTATCCACTACCACGATCCTTCCCAGCATGGATTTGGCTACATTCCTATATTTTTCCTCTATCTGCACCAATTCATCCGCAATCCCGATGACTCCCTTTTCCCTCAGGATATCCTGATTCCTGAATTCCTGAGGCCTTGTGATGCTGGTCAGGGGCAGAAACGTGGCACGGCCTGCCTTATGCTGCTTCAGAAAGGCAATCATCCGTTTGGCGGTATCCTCTTCCTCGGTAACAATATTCTGTATGCTTCCCCCGAGTGCCGTCTCAATGGCTGTCTCATACTTCTTTTCTACCTTAATGATGTCCGCCACTACGCCGATGATTCCCTTTTCTTCTGCCCTCCGCTCCATCACCCGCTTCACGCTGCCGCCGTATCCGTCATAACGTTCCGTCAAGTTGGCCAGTGCTTCCAGTTTGGACTTCTCCTGATGATACACTACCTGCGTATCCCTTAGCTTCTGATCCTTTGCCGAAAGTTCGTCATGGATATGGCTCAGTTTTTCTTCCGTCACAGTCTGGACATCGTTCAGCCTCTGTATTTCCCTGCCGATATTCTCAAATTCCTCCTGCAGCTGCCGGATAGTTTCCTCCTGTTTCGCCTCATCCGACTTCGCACGGAGCAGGCGGGAGGTAAGTTCCGCCTTGCGGATATTGATTTGCTCCGCCATCGTGTCATAACGGCCAATCTGAGACTTAATCGTGGCCCGGTTGTTCAACGCTTCAATAATAGCATTCTTCCCCTCATCCATGCGGCCGTTCACTTCCTCAATCCGGCCTTGGATTATATAGAGAAGGTTCTCCGCTTCTTCCCGAAGCTTCTCGGTTTCGGCCAGTTTCCTGTCGGTTTCGGCTTTTTCCTTTAATATGGCTTCCTGATCTATATCCTTGGCATCCATTTCTTTCTGAACGGCGGCAAGCCTGGACTGCAGATGCCCGGCATTGCCTTTCGCCGAGTTGACCTGTTCCTTCAGCACGTTCATCTCGCCTTCCAGCTTCCCCCGCAGAAGGCCGGTATCGGTAAGCTGCGTCCTTGTCCTTTCTATTTCCCCGTCCAGCCGCTCTATCTGTCCCTGAACCCGTTCATATTCCTCTTTTATTCCTTCGTATTTTTCCGTCGTCTCCTGTAAATCACCGCTGGCAATCCGATATTTCTCATCCGCTGCCTGCAGCTGTTCCCGGATGCTCTCATTCTCCACCAGAAACATATTTACATCCACTGCTTTCAGTTCTTCTTTCTTCTTCAGATAAATCTTCGCTTTTTCCGACTGTTTTTCCAAAGGTCCCGTCTGCTTTTCCAGTTCCGACAGAATATCCGACACACGCACTAAATTTTGCTTTTCATCTTCCAGTTTCTTCTGCGCCGCATATTTACGCCGCTTAAATTTCACAATCCCGGCAGCTTCGTCAAACAGTTCCCGGCGTTCTTCCGGTTTGCCGCTTAAGATTTTGTCAATCTGTCCCTGCCCGATAATGGAATACCCTTCCTTGCCGATTCCCGTATCATAAAACAGTTCATTGACATCCTTTAAACGGCATGCCGTGCCGTTCAGCAGATATTCGCTCTCCCCGGAACGGTAAATCCGCCTCGCCACCGTCACTTCATTATAATCAATGGCAAGCTGATGGTCGGAATTATCCAGCGTAATCGCCACATATGCATATCCCAAAGGCTTGCGCAGTTCCGTACCCGAAAAAATAACGTCCTGCATGGACGCGCCCCGCAGCTGTTTGATTCTCTGCTCTCCCAGCACCCACCGGACCGCATCCGCCACATTGCTCTTCCCGCTCCCGTTGGGTCCCACAATGCCGGTGATTCCGTTATGGAACTTAAAGTCTATTTTATTGGCAAATGATTTAAAACCGTGTATCTCGATGCTCTTTAAATACATATTTTCTCCCGATATTTATTTTGCCGCCCGCAGGGCAAGAATGGCCTCATAAGCCGCTCTCTGTTCCGCCGTCTTTTTTGTCTTGCCGCTGCCTCTCCCCATCTCTTTCCCGTTCACCTGCACTTCGATGACAAATTCCTTATCATGGTCCGGCCCCGTTTCCGTCAGCACTACATAATTCAGCGTATTCCCGCTGTCCATCTGCACATATTCCTGCAGAAGCGTCTTACTGTCAAAAAACAGTTCTTTGTCTTCCAAATCCGATAATATGACCCGGTAGATAAAATCCTTCGCGCTTTCATACCCTCCGTCCAGAAAAATAGCCCCGATCAGTGCTTCTACCACATCGGAAGTAATATTCTCTTTCTTCCTGCCCCCGGTAGCTTCCTCTCCCTTCCCCAGCAGAATATAATCTCCCAGTTTCATATCCTTGGCACAGAAAGCCAAAGATGCGCCGCAGACAATCGTGGCTCTCTTCCTCGTCAGTTCCCCTTCATGCAGATCCGGATATTTTTCGTATAAAAAGGCACTTGTGATCATCTCCAGCACCGCATCCCCCAGAAATTCCAGTCTCTCATAGTCCTTTTTCCTGTTAATCCGCTGTTCATTCGCAAAAGAACTATGGGTGAGCGCCTGCCTTAGCAGAAACTTATCCTTAAAATAATACCCTATTTTTTCTTCCAACCGTTCCCTGTAATAATCTGCCGACATAACTTCCACTCTTTTCTTTTTTAAACATCGAAAAAGCCCTATAGAAAGGGCTTTCGATTTCTCGCCGCGTGATGCAGCTTACCTCTTTGCTGCCAGAACATACTTAAAAATCATCCCTGCAATCTGCCGCTTTGGAACATTTTTAATTCGTCGCATTCTTAATCAGTTCCACTGCCTCTTCCACTGTGCTGATTTTCTCCGCTGCCTCTGCAGGAATCTCAATGTCAAACTCTTCTTCAATTCCCATGACAATCTGAAATACATCCAGAGAGTCCGCCCCCAGATCATCCGTAAATGTAGTGTCCATCGTGATTTCGTCCGGGTCTACGTTGAGCACCTCGGCAATGACTTTTCTTAATTTTTCAAATTCCATTTTTACAGCCCTTTCTCATTCATCTTCCAAAGTAATTTTTTCTTTTATTTTATCATTAATCTTCTGCTCCTTAAATGTGACACATTGGAGGACAGAATTTTTAATTTCTACCGCCTTGGAACTCCCGTGAGTCTTTACTACCAGCCCTTTCAGCCCTAACAGAGGCGCGCCGCCGTACTGCTCCAAGTCAAATTCCTTTAATGTCTCTTTCAATGCCGGTTTTACCAAAAGAGCGCCGACCTTACTTCTCAGGGAAGTCATCATGCCTTCCTTCACCTTCTTAATCAGAGTGCCGCCCACTCCCTCATACAGCTTCAATATCACATTCCCTACAAAGGCCTCGCATACGATGACATCCGCATATCCTGCCGGAATGTCCCTGGCTTCTATGCTGCCGATGAAATTGATGTCGGGACAGTTCTTAAGCAGCGGAAAAGTCTCCTTTACCAGAGCATTCCCCTTTTCCTCTTCCGCCCCGATATTCACGATAGCCACCCTCGGGTTTCTCACCTTCATGACACTTTCCATATACACACTGCCCATCTTGGCAAACTGCACCAAATGGGAAGGCCTCGCGTCCACATTTGCCCCGCAGTCAATCAGCAGTGCCGTGCCCTTCTCCGTAGGTATCAACGGTGCCAGCGGAGGCCGCTCCACCCCTTTCAGCCGCCCTATGATGACCTGTCCGCCCACCAAAACCGCACCCGAACTGCCGGCCGAGACAAAAGCATCGCATTCCCCGTTCTTCACTAACTGCAGTGCCTTCACAATGGAAGAATCTTTCTTTTTCCTTATCGCCATTACCGGCGGCTCTGCCGTCTCTATGATTTCCGTGGCATTCACAATCTCAATCTGCTGCGGTTTATAAGAATGCTTCTCCAATTCCCTGCGGACGGCATTTTCCGCACCCACAAGGAAAATCTTCACATGTCCGTTTTCATTGGCCGCCTCTACGGCACCTTTCACAATTTCCGCCGGCGCATTGTCCCCGCCCATTGCATCCACAGCAACCTTTACCATTTCTGCCATGATAACCCTCCTACTATCTTTCTCTAATATACTAAACCCCTATATAAAAATCAAGTATTTTCCTCAATATTTCACGGAAATCCATTTTCGGTTTTATGCGCACACCGGATCCTTTGCCGCACCGTGCCTGCCGCCCCCGCCTGGCTAGGTTTTCCACCGAAAAACAGCCTCTGCGCATAAAAAAACCAAGGAACAAATGCTTTTTCTGTCCCTTGATTCCCTTATGCCACTGCATGCTTAATCCACTGCAATGATTTCTTTTTTGTTATAAGAGCCACATTTTTTGCATACTCTGTGGGGCATCATCAATGCGCCGCACTTGCTGCATTTCACCAATGTAGGAGCAGTCATTTTCCAGTTTGCTCTCCTCTTGTCTCTTCTACTTTTGGAAGATTTATTCTTGGGACAAATAGACATCGTTACACCTCCTTATTCGCGTCAAAGATATCTTTTATCCTTGCCATCCTTGGATCCGGCACGAATGTGTCACAGCCACATTCCCCCGTATTCAGGTCCTTCCCGCACCGCATGCATATGCCTCTGCAGTCCGGCCTGCATAAGACCTTCACAGGCAAGTTCATAAAACACTCATTTCTGATCAAGTCATCTGCATCTAACTGATAACCTTTCATGAAACTCTGATCATCATCTTCCGCATCCGATGTATATTCCTCCGGCCCTTGAACTTCCCTTGCAATGTCAAACATTACTTTCTGTGACACAGGCTTTAAACACCTGTCGCACTGCATGGAAAAAACCAGTTCCGCCCTGCCCTCGATGAGTGCCTTATTCTTTCCGATATTTGTCAAAGTAAGCGACAGCGGTGTCTTTGATTCTACCCTGTAAATTCCGGACTTACAGGTTATTTCTGTAAATTCCGGCTCCACCTGCTCTTTCATTACTTTTCCTTCGGATGTCAATACATCAGTTAAGTTGATTAACATAGCAGACTCCTTTATGCCCAAAACGATGTGCTTGGACTTACACCTTGTCAATTATAACCAGTAAGGGGATATTTGTCAAGCAGTTTTACAAAAAACGCACGGAAACATGTAACAGTTCAGCCTGAATGTTGTGTTGAGAGGCGGACGCACGGGAGGGAT
>CAJUIM010000084.1:0-10241 GCA_910586275.1 uncultured Lachnospiraceae bacterium
AACTCGCGCACGGGCGTCCGCCTCCCAACATTACATTCAGGCTGAACTGTTACTTTCCGTACCCTCCCCTCAGAAAAAAATATTCCTTTTTTATCTTTCTTATATTATAATAGAAAGGGTATATGCAATGGCCTGAAATACAAGCAAGGGAGAAAAGGAAATGGAAAGAAAAGTAGGAACGATATCAAGGGGGATACGCTGCCCCATTATCCGTCAAGGCGATGATTTAGTAAAAATTGTGACGGACAGCGTATTGGAAGCAGCTGCCAGTGAAGGATTTGAGATCCGTGACAAAGACGTAATTGCCGTGACGGAATCCGTTGTGGCCAGATCGCAGGGCAATTACGCATCGGTGGAAGCCATTGCGGAAGATGTGCGGGCCAAACTGGGCGGAGAGACAATAGGCGTTATTTTCCCTATTCTGTCCAGAAACCGTTTTGCCATCTGCTTAAGGGGAATTGCAATGGGGGCTAAAAAAGTAATCCTTATGCTCAGTTATCCCAGTGACGAAGTGGGAAACGAACTGGTTTCCTTAGACCAGCTGGATGCCGCCGGAATCAATCCCTACAGCGATGTGCTTACGCTGGAAAAATACCGTGAACTGTTCGGAGAAAATAAACATCCCTTTACCGGAGTGGATTATGTGGCGTATTATGGGGAATTAATAAAGGAGGCGGGCGCCGAAGCGGAAATTATCTTTGCCAATGACTGCCGCAGCATTCTTCCTTTTGCAAAGAAAGTGATAAACTGTGATATTCATACAAGGGCACGCACCAAAAGGCTTCTGAAAGCGGCAGGCGCAGAAATCGTCCTTGGAATGGACGACATTCTTACCAGCCCGGTAAACGGCAGCGGCTGCAATGAAAAATACGGGCTGCTCGGCTCCAATAAATCCACGGAAGATACGATTAAGCTATTCCCAAGAGACTGCACCGGTCTGGTTATGGATATTCAGAAAGAAATTCTGGACAGAACCGAAAAACATGTGGAAGTCATGGTATACGGGGATGGCGCTTTCAAAGATCCTGTGGGAAAAATATGGGAACTTGCAGACCCGTGCGTATCCCCGGCCAGCACGCCGGGCTTGGACGGTACGCCCAATGAGGTAAAGCTGAAATATCTTGCGGACAACGATTTTAAGGATCTGACAGGAGATGCCCTGAAAGAAGCCATTTCTAACAGAATCAGGGAAAAGAAGGACAATCTGGTAGGTGATATGGCAGCCCAGGGCACTACGCCCAGAAGGCTCACGGATTTAATCGGCTCTCTCTGCGACCTGACCAGCGGTTCCGGAGATAAGGGAACTCCTGTTATTTTAATCCAAGGTTACTTTGACAATTATGTAAGCTGACCGCCAAACAGGCTGCCGGGACTGCTGTATGCTCCCGGCAGCTTGTCATTGAATATCCGCGAAACTGCTTCCGTAATCATCCATATGGATTTTTTCTGAATATTAAAGGAAATTTCCATTTGCCGCCGGAATCTTACTCTGCATTGCCCTGACGCAGGCTGCGGCTTAAGTGAATGATATTGCAAATTTATGCGGAACTCTGTCCGGCAGAATGGGAAGCCGCGCAGAAAGAAGGAGGGAATATGGAATATAGAACATTTGGCGACACCATCATTGCACGAATTGATAAAAATGAAGAAATACTGGAAAAAGTAAAGGAAATCGCTCAGAAAGAAAAAATTGCCTTAGCCAGCGTCCAAGCTCTCGGAGCCATCAGCCAGTTCACGGCAGGGGTCTTCAAAACGGAGGAAAAGGAATACCTTGCCAACGAATTTACCGGAAGCTACGAAATTGTTTCCCTGACAGGCACCATAAATACTATGAACGACGAATTTTACTGCCATCTGCATATAAGCGCAGGGAACGAAAAAGGGGAAGTCTTCGGCGGCCACCTGAACCGGGCCGTCGTAAGCGCCACCTGCGAAATGGTCATCCGCAAAATAGACGGCAGAGTTGACCGCTGCTATGACGAACAAATCGGGCTGAACCTATACAGCTTCTGAAAGCCACAGTCAAATAACCATAGGAGGATCATAAAATGACCACAACTGTTACACGCGAAGCCGCACTTTCATTACTGACAAAATACAACAAAGAACCCTTCCACCTTCTCCACGCATTCACGGTAGAATGTGTCATGAAATGGTTTGCAGACGAAATGGGCTATAAAGAAGAAGCAGACTATTGGAGCCTTGCCGGACTGCTGCATGACGTGGATTTCGAATGTTTTCCCGAGGAGCATTGCCAAAAAGCGCCGGAACTTTTAGCAGAAATCCACGCCGGGGACGACCTGACCCATTCCATATGCAGCCACGGCTACGGCCTCTGCTCCGACACGGAACCTACGCATCCCATGGAAAAAATACTTTTTGCCACCGACGAACTTACCGGCCTGATCGGTGCCGCCGTTAAAATGCGTCCTTCCAAAAGTGTCATGGATTTGGAAGTTTCCAGCCTGAAGAAAAAATTCAAAGACAAAAGATTTGCCGCCGGCTGTTCCCGCGATGTCATCCGCCAAGGCGCCGAAATGCTTGGCTGGGAATTGGATGAATTATTTTCCAAAACCATTGAAGCCATGAAGTCCTGCGAGCAAAGCGTGCAGGAACAGATGAAAGAATATGAATCATAGAATAGTGACTTTACCTTAAAAAACATCCCCTTTGCCCGCCAATGCCATTCACTTAAGCCGCAGCCCGCGTCCGAATAAAAACATCGTTCCTGACGCGGGCTGCGGCTTAAGTAATGACATTGGCCAATTCTCTTTCCGGCAGCGGACTAAGCAATCCTCAATAAGCTTCTTTTCTCCAATTCTCATTTCTTTCCTGACTGGAAGCCGTAGCTTTTGTCAGCTGCAGAACAATCTCACTGAAATACCTTTCCGGAACATCCTTGAGCAAAAACACCGTCGCCTTATCTTGGTCACTGTAAACATAGCCTTTCTTCAATGTTTCCGCCGGATAAAATTCCGCCTGAAAAACGGTAATGTCTTCATTTTCCCCGCCCACATAACTGCCGGAAAAAGAAATCTGCACGCCCATTCCTGCATCTTCATCCACACGGTAATAAGTATTGAAGCACCCCGCGTCTTCCACCGGTCCCCGGTACCAACCTGCTGTCTGCAGCTTTCCGCCAAAGGATAAATCATTCAGCATCATGCCGCCGAAACGATCCAGTTCCTTCCGCTCCCCCTCTTCCTCGGTTCTTGCATAAACTGCCCGCTCCAGCTGCTCGATTGGCTGTCTGATTTCATAATCCTCCAACTGCTGCTTCCATACATCCAAGGACTCCTTAGACAGTTCAATCGGATGCACCAATCCGATCCGGCCTCCCTCCGGCAGTTCATATTCCTCTTCCTCTTCCGTATTGAAAGAGCCATCCTCCATATACCGGAAACTCTGCAGCAGTCCCTCTTCCTCATAAGTGCCCCATACCAGTCCGATGGCAAACTGATGCATCACAGGATTCTTCACAAACAGCTGCTCCCAAGCCTCCGTCCCCCACTTCCTGCCTGAGGATAGAGCCAGTTCCAGACGCATTTTCTGGCTGCTTACCGTCATCTTCATCTGCTTTTTCATCTGCTTAAATTCCTCGTAAGCTGCCGCAGCTATCCTTTCGTCGTCCCTCTTCCCAGGCGACGGCATATTTTTCAGTTTTTTGCCTGACTCGTCATATACTTCGATTTCCAGAGCCGGCGTAATGACCACTTTAAACTTACGTTCCCCATAGTCAAAGCTGCGCTCTCCGTTCCCGTCAAAACCGAGGTCCGGCACAATCCGGTCTGCCAGTTCCTCCCTGCTGATGCCCAGCTGAGCAGCCGCAAATTCCAAAGCCTGCCCTGCGGCTGCCTTGACCTGTTTAAATTTAAACTTCCTGGAAATGCCGTCCACAATGAGCAAGGCCTGCGGGAGCGGATTCAGGCTCAGAGCCTTAACTGCCTCTGCCGCAATGGCACCTCTTGCCTGCTGAGGCCATTCCAGAACCTGATGCTGCAGTTTCTTTATTATTTCAAAGCCGCCGTGAATGGATGCCGCATAAAGTACCCAGCGTTTCTTCGCTTCCGCCCCCGCGTCCATCCACTTATCAAACAATTCGTTCACATATACGGCAAATTCTTCCCGGTTCAGGTCTTCTGCCAGCATCGCTGCCTTTGTGCTGACTCCGCACCCATCCACAACAGCATAGCAAAGCAGCACGGCCTGCAGGTAATCTTCCCCCGCTTCCTGACCGTTCACCCTATGCACTGCGGAAAACGGAGCCTCGTAAGCCCATGCCAAACTCCTTTTCTTACCGCCCTTATGGATTTCCTTCACCAAATCCTCCAACGACAGCATTTTGGCTCCGGAAGACCCTTCTCCCTCCAAATTCAGTGCCTTTTCCAACAGTTCACGCACCTTACCGTTTTTCTCTCTCTCCAATGCCGCGGAAAATACTTCCTTATAAGCTTCCGATTCTCCCTGCCAGCGCAGCATAACCCGGATGGCCAGTTCCCGCTCCACTGCTTTTTTTGAGGAAAGAAGACTCTTTACTTCTTCCTGCCATCCTTTCTGTGCGGACAAAATCTCTGCCAACTCCTCCTTCACCAGCTTAGAATTGTCCTGCGCAAATCCAAGAATCTCCGTTTTATTTGCCTCCGCTTCCCGACTCATGACACGAAGCCCGAAGAAACGCCCTACTGCCTCCGCGGATGAAAATGCAGCCAGCATTTCTTCCCGCCGATCCTTCAGATAACCTGCAAAAATAGGCTCCGCTTTCTCCAGCGCTTCCTTCTTATACCTTTCATTATAAAAAGCATCATGCAGCCAGACCAGCCCGGCAAGCTGATAAGAAACCGACAATCCTTCCGAGTCAAAGTTTCGGAAAATTTCTTCCAGTTTCTCCCTGCTCACTCCCTGCACTCCGGAAACAACCACATAATCCTGAAGATAATATGTATTCTTCAGCAACAGATAAACCTGACATCTGCGCAGGAACTCTTCCTCACGGAGATTTTTCGCATATTTCTCCACCACATTTTTTGCCCTGCCCAGATTGTAATAGTACTTATTTCTGATCTGGTTCAGGAAAGGATACAATACATCCACTTTCTCTTCTCCCCGCAGATACGCCTTTATCACATCCTGCACCGATGCATCCTCCGTCTCTGCCAGGGCGGTCAGCATCCTTTCCCTTTCCTTATCTCTTCCGTACTGCCGCTTATGCGCAATCAGCTTATCAAACAGCGGCTGATCCGTGGTCCGGATTACATCCAGCATGGCATTGGCATCCTCCATGGATACATCGTCCATGACTTTAATATAACATTCCTGATGGTTTTCTAACTGTTTCCTCAGAATCACCCTTTGTTCTTTTGCCGCGGCCCAGCGGATATACCGTTCCGTGCCGATACCGAATACTTCGTCATATTCTCCGCCCCCCACATGGATATTGACAGGGAACAGCTTATTCTCCGTCTCCCCCTCTCCCTTGCTCAATATGACAGCCGGAAGCTGTTCACTGACCTTTACCATTACGTTCAGCATTTTCTCCGTGTCAATGGCTAGGAAAATTCTCACTGCATTTTTCAGTTTCACGGAAAGCAGGAAATTCAGATAAGCCATGCCTCCCAGCAAAAGAAACAGGAAATCGGAAACATTGCGCTTTGAGGCCGCCAGCCGGAAAATATCTTCGGACATCCGGTTCTTACGGACGGCATCCATAAGTTTCTGCAGGGAAGCGGCATCCATCTGATTCTCGTACAGATTATCCAGACTATTCAGGATAAGTTCCTCATACTGTTCCATCAAGGGCATATCTGCGGAGTCTATGTCCACCAATGCTTCCGGCTGCCGTGCTTCCTCCTTTTTTCGGAAGAACTTCCCGATTCCGTCTATAAACCCTAAGTTCCGCCGGGCCGGCCGGTCTGCTTTATTCTCTTCCCCGTTTTCCTTACCGTCCGCCGGCTCTTCCTTCTTGCCGTTTTCCCCGGATGCATGCACATCTCCGTATTTTACGATAAAGTAAACTGCCAGAAGAACAAGCTTCCCGTTTTCCGCATCATTTTTCTGATAACCGATTGCTTTTTCCAGATTTTCCGGCCGCTTCTTTGCCACGTCCATCAGACTGCTTAAATTATAGCTGGTCAGGCAATACTGGCTCATCCCAATATGAGTTCCGTAAATAGCCGTGCATTTATCCGCATCCCATAACATACCCTCCCGCCTCACCAATTCCAGCGGCACCAGCTGATAGCAGGTAGACTGCCCAACGGCAAACAGCAGCCGGAACAGCCTATTCATCTCTTCCGTTTTCCCTTTTTTCATATAGTCCCTGAACAGCCTTACCGCCCTATCCGCCGGCACCGCGGACAGATCCTGAAAGGCAAACTGCTCCAGACATTCCTCCCCGCCGTCCTCCAGTAAATATTCTTCCGCTTTCTCCAGCATATCCTCTGATAAATTCAACTGCTCCAATACTTCCAAAACCTTCTGACTCTGTATATCCTTCGGATTTTTCATTTTCCTGCCTCTCTCCCTTCCTATGCGCTTTGGAGCATATCCGAAAAACTCTGTTCGGATTGCTCCCGGCATCCTATGGCTGCACGGCATCCTTCCCGCCGCTTTCCCTCTCCTGACAGCCATACCCGTTTACATAATAGTTCTCTGCCCTGTCATAAGCCAGCTTTTCCTCACATAAGTACAAATATTCATTCAGCCGCGCATATACCCCGGCCAACATATCCTGGTCCTTTTTCAGCCTGTGGCGGCGCAGACAAATTCCCTCCGCCAATTCTCCCAGCATATCCGATAAATGTGCCATCCCGTACTGTCTTGTAAGATCTGCCATCTTCTCCGTCCCTTTCAGAGTGCTGTCATGAACCGTATCGAAACCGCTTTGGCACAATTCCCCCAAAAGGCTTTTCACCTCTTCCAGCAGTTCTCCCAATACCTCTTCTTTATTCCTCATCTCCATCTTCCAACAGCTCTCCCTTCTCAAATACGGATACCGGATACAGACGCATCTTTCCGTCCCTTAAATAAATCTTTCCCAGAAAGCAAGGCAGCTTCTCTTCCGTGACCCTCTCCAGATACCGGATTCCCCAAGATTCCTTCTTGGAATATGCCACTTCAGCCACCACCTCTCTGCCCTTTCCGTCATACAGCCCCATAAATAATTTCTGCTCCGTTTCGGAGAAAAACGCCTTGTCACAGGACTCCGCCTTTAAAAATACCAGTTCCGTCCCTCCCCCCTCTTCTTCCTGCTCCCGCAGCCATCTTTTTCTTCCCCTTCCTATCCGCTCCTGAAAAAGCTTTCCGAAATCCTCATAATACCAACCGCCCAGTTCACTGATACGCAGCCGGTTTTTCCGTCCTCGGTCCCCCATCAGTTCCCCTTTTGTTTCCTGACTGGCAGACAGCCTTCTACGCCCGTCACACTTGGCCTTCGTCAGATGGATCCGGGACACCGCCATATCCTCCAAAGAGACAGGCAGCCCCCACGGTGCCTGTGTTTTTCCCCGTTTTCCCCTCCTCCCCTGCTTCTCATAAAATACCGGCCTTGCATAAGTATAAGTATACCACTCTTTCGTATGTTCTTCCAAAAAATATATCGTTTCTCCTTCATATCCGCTCTGGCTTTCAAATGGTTCATCGGCAATCCCGATTAAGTCCAAATCACCCACCGGCAAATACTCCGCCTTAAACTCCCCTGCCAGCCGCGCCGCCTGTTCTCCGTCCCCCGCCTCCAGCAGCATTTCCGCCCTCTGGTACAGCCTAGCCTGCTGTGCCATGAGATCCTGTATAGAGAACGAAGCCTTTCGTTTCATATAACTCCCGTAAGAATCATGCAGCGCACGCCAATACCCTTCGAATCTGGCCAACTTAGCATTATGGCTGATTAATGCCAGACGTTCCAGATAATCCAGCACATCCGGTGAAGTCCGGGCCAGGCCCGTATCCAACAATTCCTCCAGAAATGCTTTCATCTGCAAAGCCGCTCCCCTGACCTGCCCCATGTCATACTCCTGAATTTCCCCCGCTTCCGATTCCAATTCCTCCGCCCCAAGAAATCCCGTCTCCAATTTGCACCACAATACTGCCGCCGCTTTATGTACACAGAACTCTTTCTTATGACAGGTACAGGAAGAATACTCCAGCGGCGACAACAGCTTCACCGTATGTCCCCCTTCCGGAAGCTGTACCGTCACTACGCTGGAATACCTGATCAACGGTTTCTGCCCGGATTTCACCTGACTCACAATTCCCTGCAATTGCCTGCTTCCCAACGCCCTACGGACAGAAGGCATCGGATACGCCCCTATTTCCTCCAGAAGCTTCTCCGGCCTCCCTGCGCAAATCTCCGCCGGTGCCGTTTCCTTCCCTGCTTCCGGAAGTTCCTCCCCGCGCCCCTGGCTTTCCCCGTCTTCCCGTTCCCCTTCCCGAAGTTCCCTTTCCTTTCCCTCTTCCTGAAACTCTCCTTCCCTTCTCCCTTCCTGAAACCCCCCTTCCTTTCCCCCTTCCTGAAACGCCCCTTCCTTTCCCTCTTCCTGAAACTCCCTTTCCTTTCCCCCTTCCTGAAACTCCCTTTCCTTTCCCCCTTCCTGAAACGCCCCTTCCTTTCCCTCTTCCTGAAACTCTCCTTCCTCTTCCGAAAGACCCTGACCATCCCCTCCCGTCTTCTCCTCCCCATATTCCCTCAATGCCAAAACACCCAAAACCACATGCCGGCAAACCGTTCTTGAGGGACAGGAACATGTACTCTCACTCAGCGGCACCCTTATACGGACCGTTTCACCGCCCACACTCACCTCCGCTTCCTCCTCCGCGGAAAGTACCCGGTAATTCCCATCTTCCTTATCCTTATAAGCCCGCTTCACAATCCCTTTATTCGCAATACCGATAAGATAATCATCATCAAAATCCGCCAACCACTTTTTCCAATCACCCATACCCAATCATACCTCCCCACAGCAATCCTATAACCAACACTCACAACCACCCAATAACCACTCCCCCAATTCCCACTCCCATCCCACAAAAACCATCCCCCTAAAACAACAAACTCCAAACTTCACGATCCCCCATAAAAAACCATTCCATCCACACACTGCCCACGGCAGCCAACCCGAAAGCACCGCCTCCTGCTTATATCATAACCCATGCATAAAAGAAGTCAACCCTTATTATAAAACCCAAGTTCCCCCCATCCACCCTCCATATTTTAAGTCTCATACAAATTTTCGCCAAAGTATTTCCAATGCACAAACAAAACCCCCGAGACATACCAAACTAAACCAAACATCCCGCCCCCACTTATACAATCAGAAATACCGCCCAAACAGCCAACACACATCCTACCTAATCACCACCCCCTGCCAACATACAACAATAAAACGGAACAAGAACGCCCCTTTAGTAAAAGAAACGCCCCCATTCCGTTTTTTGCAGACATCTCCGAAACAAATGCTGTCATAAAAAGAGTGCCCTGATAATAAGATAGTAAAAAGAAAACAGGCGGGAATATAATTATGAGTTCCAAAACCAAAATAGTTGTACTTCATTTAAAAGAGTTAATATATACCGGCATTTTTGCCGTTCTGGGGATATTATTCATTATCCTCCTGATCATTATGTTCCTCCCCAGAAATAAAGATAAAGACACTGCCATCCCACAGCCGTCGAACTCTTATATGCCCGGCGTCTATACGACTTCTCTTGTATTAAACGATAATGTAGTGGATATTGAAGTTACCGTAGATGAATCCAACATCAATAACATACGCATTGTCAACCTGGATGAAGCGGTTACGGCCATGTACCCACTGATTGAGCCTGCATTTGAGGACCTTGTCATCCAAATCTGTGAAAACCAGTCGCTGGACGGAATTACATACGCCGATGACAACAAATACACCTCCATGGTACTGCTGGATGCCATCAAAGCATCTCTCCAGAAAGCAGAAGCAGCGGCCGAAGCCAATCAGCAGACGGCAAAATAACAACAGCATGCTGCGGAAAATATAGTGCATAATGCAGATAGTACAGTGCAATGCAGGTAGTACAGTGCATAATGCAGGTAGTACAGTGCATAATGCAGGTAGTACAGTGCATAATGCAGATAGTACCATGCATAATGCAGAAAATGCAGCACACAATACCGAATATGCAGTACGCTATACCAAATATGCAGTATGTTATACCGAATATGCAGTACGCTATACCAAATATGCAGTACACTATACCAAATATGCAGTACA
>CAJUIM010000084.1:10341-16644 GCA_910586275.1 uncultured Lachnospiraceae bacterium
CAGTACACTATACCAAATATGCAGTACACTATACCAAATATGCAGTACACTATACTGAATATACAATGCATAATACTAAAAACGGACATTCAGGCATGCAAAGCATGCCCGAATGTCCGTTTTCTGCCGTACTCAGACATCTCCCAGTTTTTCCAGTTCCTCCAGCCATATCCTTCCGCAGGCATCCGACGGCATGCGCAGATCCCCTCTCGGAGACACAGCCACGCTCCCCACTTTAGGGCCGTCCGGCAGGCAGGAACGTTTAAACTGCTGTGCAAAAAACCTACGGTAAAAAGTCTTTAACCACTTCAGGATTACCTCCTCGCCATACTGCCCCTCAAAGGCCATCCGGGCAATACGGTATATTTTCCCCGGTGCAAAACCGCACCGCAGCATATAATAAAGGAAAAAGTCATGCAGTTCGTATGGCCCCACCAAATCCTCCGTTTTCTGAGCAATCTTGCCGTCCACAGGCGGCAGCAGTTCCGGGCTGACCGGCGTGTCCAGCACATCCAGCAGTACCCTTTCCAATTCCCCATTGCCGCAGGTATCTGCATAATACTGCACCAAATGACGCACCAACGTCTTCGGTACGCCGGCATTCACTCCATACATGGACATATGGTCGCCGTTATAAGTAGCCCAGCCCAGAGCCAGTTCCGACATATCCCCCGTGCCTACTACCAATGCACTTTCCATATTGGCAATGTCCATCAGCACCTGCGTCCGCTCCCTTGCCTGTCCGTTTTCATAAGTCACGTCATGCCTGTCCGCATCCTGCCCGATATCTTCAAAATGCAGGCTTACAGCCGCCCTGATATTCACTTCCCGCAAATCCGTTCCCAACACCCGCGCCAGCCTGCAGGCATTGTCATAAGTCCTGTCCGTGGTACCGAAGCACGGCATAGTCACGGATATCACATTTTCTCTGGCTATCCCCAGCAAATCAAAGGCACGCACCGTGACAAGCAAAGCCAGCGTGGAATCCAGTCCTCCGGAAATCCCCAGAACCGCCTTCTTACATCCCGTATGCTCATACCTTTTTTTCAGTCCGTAAGACTGGATGGACAGAATCTCCTCGCACCTTTTCTCCCGCACCGACTTATCCCCCGGCACAAAAGGCATGGCTCCGAACGTCCGGCAAAGCTTTGTTTCCGTTCTCTCCATAGGTACCGGCACCACCCGGTATCCTTCCCCGCGCCCTGCGGGAAAAGTGGACATCCTCCTTCTTTCATGCAGAAGCCTGTGTATATCCACATCCGCGTAAACTATGCCGTTTTCAAATCGCTTTGCCTGCACAAGCACCGTGCCGTTTTCCGCAATGATATTATGCCCTCCGAATACCAGATCCTGTGAAGATTCCCCTTCCCCCGCACTGGCATACACATAGCCGGCAAGCATGCGGGCACTGGCCGATTTTACCAACATCTCCCTATATTCGTCCTTCCCCACTGTCTCGTCCGAAGCCGAAAGATTCACTAAAAGTGTGGCTCCGGCAAGTGCATGGGCATTTCCCGGCGAATCCGGCACCCATACATCTTCGCAGATTTCGCATCCCACCTTCAGTCCCTCTATGGCTTCCACGGCAAACAGCAGCTTTGTCCCGAAAGGAAACCTCTGCTCCTCCTGTCCACAGCGCAGTACATATTCCGCCGGCTCCTCATTTCCCGGCGTAAAATAACGCCCTTCATAAAACTCCGCATAAGTGGGGATATTGGCTTTCGGCACCATTCCCAGTACCCTTCCGTCATACAGTGCCGCCGCCGCATTATACAGTTTATTTTCCCTCACTGCCGGCACCCCTGCAAAGACCAGCACATCCTTCCCCTTTGTATGCTCCGTCACCCGCAGCAGCCCTTCCTTTGCTTTTTCCAAAAGAATCTCCTGCAGGAACAGATCGCCGCAAGTATATCCCGTAATGCAAAGTTCCGGGAAAACGATAATCTTCGCCCCGCCATCGGCGGCCTCGTCCATCCCTTCGCAAATCTTCCCTACATTATAATCCACGTCGGCCACCCGGATTCCGGGAGTCACTGCCGCCGTTTTAATAAACCCATGCACCATAATCGTCAACCCTTTCTCTGCCGCCAAACGGAACTGCTTTTTCAGACACGCTTCAGCATCCCGTTTAAATCTTCCACGGAAAACCAATACTTCCTGTTGCAGAACTGACAGCCAACCTCTATTTCCTTCCCGTCCGCTATCATTTCCTCTATCTCTTTCCTTCCGATACTGATAATTGCCCTTTCCACCCTTTCCTTGGAACAGCCGCAATAATACTTTGTCTCCATTCTGTCCGAAATCTCCATGTCCAGTCCGGTCAATAATTTATCCAGCATCTCTTCCGGCGTACATCCGTCGTCTAAAACCTTTGTGACGGAAGAAAACTCCGCCAGATTCTTTTCCAGTTTCCCGATTACCGCTTCTTCCGCAAAGGGCATTAACTGCAGGATAAATCCCCCCGCCTGTTTCACCGTGTTGTCTTTGTCCATCAGCACGCCCAGCCCCACGGAAGAAGGAACCTGCTCGGATACCGCAAAATAATAGGTCAGATCCTCCGCTATTTCCCCTGTCTGAAGTTCAGTCTGCCCAATATACGGCTCCTTTAACCCCATATCCTTTATCACGCTCAGCACGCCGCGGCCAACCGCACCTCCTACATCCAGCTTTCCCTTGGAATTGGCCGGCAGAACCACCTGCGGTTCCCTGACATACCCTTTCACATTCCCCTTGGCATCCGCCGTCACCGTCAGGCTCCCCGCCGGCCCATCTCCTTTGACTTGTATGGTCAACATATCATTCTCACTTTTCAGCATGGCTCCCATCATCGCACCCCCTGCCAGAAGCCGCCCCAAAGCAGCCGTTACCACCGGACTGGAATTATGAATCTGCCTTGCCCTCTCTGTCAGTTCCTTCGCATTGACCGCAAATGCCCGAATCTGGGCGCCGGCCGCCGTTGCCCTCACAATATAATCTCCCGTCTCTTTTTCCCTGCTTTCCACTGTCCGTTCCCTTTCCGTCCCGTTTTCGCCCATTCTGCCATCCTCCTTGTCAAAGCGTGATTTAAAAGCTGTTCCCCTCGGTCCATGCCATTCCCTTCAACCCATGCCTTTCCCTTCAGTCCATGCCATTCCCTTCAACCCATGCCTTTCCCTTCAGTCCATGCCGTTCCCTTCAACCCATGCCTTTCCCGCATTCCCGTGCAACCACATAAATCCTCTCGCTTTCCTCATGCACTTCCCCGCAAGTATCCCCGTCAAAGGCCGCCACAAATTCCATGCCGGCCTTTTCCACCAGCCCGCGCATCTGCCCCAACGTATACCCCCTCTGAACATGAGTTTCTGTAAAACGGCGGAACCGGCCGTCCGCAGTCTCACGCACGAAAACCGTTATGTCATATTCATTCAGCTGCCCTTCCGCATCATAATAATTTTCCCAGATAAAGCTGCAGTCCTCCCTGTTTTCCGCAATCGTAGCATCCCCGATGACTGTTTCATATTTATATGCCGTATTAAAATCAAAAATAAACACTCCGCCGGGATACAGATAATTGTTTACTAACCGAAAGGTCGCTTCCAGTTCTTCCTCTTCCAGGAGATAATTCAAAGAGTCGCAGACACTGACAATAGCGCCTGCAACTCCATACAGTTCAAACTCCCGCATATCCTGCAGAAGATACAAAATCTCTTTGCCGGAACGTTCCTTTTTTTCCATTGCAATCCGCAGCATTTCCTGCGAATTGTCTATGCCGATCATATCATAGCCGGCATCCGCCAGCAGTTCCGTCAGCGTCCCGGTACCGCAGCCCAAGTCAACCACTACATTACGCTCCGCCGCCAGAACCTCCCGATGCACATCTTCACTTTCCTCCGATGCCAGAGCCTCCCCATTCACACACTCACTTTCCTCCGATGCCAGAACCTCCCCATGCACATCTACACTTTCGCCCGATGCCGGAGCCTCCCCATGCACACGTTCCCTTTCCTCCGATGCTTCCCGCTCTGCCGGCTGTGCTGCCTGACCCTTCACCCCATACTTTTCCAACAGACCGATAATTCTCTCCGCCCATTCCGAATATGGGATATTATCCATAAAAGTATCGTATACGCTTGCAAAATCCGTATATGCTTCCACTCCGAGCCTTCCTTCCTCAAAAGTACATCCGTCTGGTTATTCTCCCAGTTTCAATGCCGCCACAAAACCTACTGCCAATGCTGCCGCCCCTGTGATAACCGAAAGCACCGTTATCGTGCCCACCTCTCCCATCAGGAAAATCGCCACCGGAGAGGACACAATCAGGCCGATAATTGCCCAATATGCATACAGCGGGAATTTCTCAAAAATAATTTCCACCAGCTTGGCAATCGCAAAAATCCCTACTACCACTCCTATCCCAAACGGAACCAATATCCCCATGCCATGCAGGATACCGTCCATATCCATGGCAAAAACCGCGGAAATAAAATCCGTTATTGCCTCCAGTATCGGATGATAATAACCCATCAGCAGAAGCATCATGGAACCGCTGACCCCGGGAATCACCATCGTTGCGGAAGCAATAACCCCCACCCCGAAAAGCTTTACTGCCGAGATGAAATTCAGGCTCAGATCCGCCGCCTTTCCTTCCGTTTCCCCTAGCAGTGCCAAACCGGCCACTAATGCAAAAAATCCCACACAGGCAATAATATGTCCGGTTCTGACGGCATTTCCCTTTACGTTTTTCCATATGGCCGGAAAGCCGCCGATAATCAGTCCTACAAACAGTAGATTTGCCTGAAACGGATATTTGGCAAACAAAAACTCGATGCCAAAGGGAACTACCACCACCGCAATCCCCATGCCGATAAAAATAGGCAGCAGAAACAATATGCTCTTCTTCAGTTCCGAAAACAAGTGGGTAATGCAATGAATCAGTTTGTCATAAATCCCCATGGATACCATCATGGTTCCGCCGCTCACACCCGGGATCACATTAGCCAGCCCGATCACAACTCCCTTTAATATATTCTTAATCATTGAAACAATTTACTCCTTTCCCATTTATACACACCGAAAAAATATGGCCTCTTGTTAAAAGATGCATTCCATTCCCTTTCCCAATCTGACGCAGCGTACCGCATCACCGCTTCATGTGGGCTTCCCCCATTGGGCAATAATTTCTCTTAGGTTTTCCGTCAATATTTCCATCTGTTCATCGGTTCCTATCGTAATCCGCAGATAATTCCCTATTCTCGGCTTATCCCAGAAACGGACATAAACATTTCTCTTTTTCAGTTCCTCAAATATAGCTTTTGCAGGAACTCTGTCATGGGAAGCAAAAATAAAATTAGCTTTGGAGTCCGGAAATGTGAATCCCAGTTCCGTCAGATTTTTCTTTACCCACTCTCTTGTCTGAATAATCTTATTTACCGTACCTTGGAAATATTCCCTATCCTTTACCGATTCCGCACCAAGCCAAATGGCAGGCAGGCTCATGGTATACGAATTGAAAGCAAATTTCACATCCTTCAGATAACCGATCAGTTTCGGATTTCCTATGGCAAAACCGATACGCATTCCTGCCATCGCCCTGGATTTGGAAAATGTCTGAACGACCAAAAGATTCTCATATTTCTCCGTCAGCCTCTGGCAGCTTTCCCCGCCGAAATCCACATAGGCCTCATCAATTATGACTACGCTTCCCGGATTGGCTGCAATGATTTCCTCCATTACCCCCACCTCTTCCAATATGCCTGTAGGCGCATTGGGATTCGGAATGACAATTCCGCCGTTTTCTTCCATATAATCCTCTTTTACGATACGGAATGCTTCGTCCAAAGGCTTCCTTACATAAGGAATCCGGAAAAGTTCCGCCCAGACATCGTAAAAGGAATAGGTCACGTCAGGAAACAGAATCGGCTTATCCGAGTTAAAAAACGTCTGGAAAGCCATAGCCAGAACATCGTCGCTTCCCACACCGATAAAAAGCTGCTCCCGCGAAATCCCGTAATTTGCGCAAAGCGCATCGGCCAGCTGCCCGGCTTCCGTATCCGGATATAAGCGCAGCCTATCATAGTCCAATTCTTCCGCAGCCCGCCGTACCGCCGGTGCCGGAGGGTATGGGCACTCGTTCGTATTCAGTTTTATCACATCGGTACGTTTAGGCTGCTCTCCCGGCACATAGGGATCCGCCCGCCGTACGTTCTTTTCCCATTCCATCTGCTTATCCTCCATCCTAACAATGTCATCAACTTAAGCTGCAGCAAGCGTCAGGAACGATGTTTTTCACTCGGACCTTCGAAAAACGCCGGCACTTAGGCACTG
>CAJUIM010000085.1 GCA_910586275.1 uncultured Lachnospiraceae bacterium
CAGTTCCGCTGCTGCCGGCCACTAAAAAAACTCGCGCACGGGCGTCCGCCTCCCACATTACATTCAGACTGAACTGTTACGTTTGCCGTAGGTTTTCCGACAAATTGCCTTGCAGAAATGCACAAAATAATTTATCATTGTATTAGATACGGTTGCAGAGTGGCTTATTTAGTTTTTGGAAAGGCATGGGTTTGGGATATGATATCAAGTCAGGTGATTAAGACAAGCATTGAGGAATTGCACGGCATAACAAAAGTGGATCTTTGCGTATTTGATTTGGACGGTATGGTAGTAGCATCCACATTTGATGCAAAATTGGTTATGGCAGGAATCGTTACGGATTTTGCGGCTTCTCCGGCAGACAGTCAGGTAATCGGCGCAGACCATTTGCTGAAGATACGGGATGAAGGGGAACTTATATATATTCTGATTGCAAGAGGGACAAGCGATGAGGCATATATGATAGGGAAAATAGCCGTTTGCCAGATTCAGAACCTGATTGTTGCATATAAAGAGCGTTTTGACCGCAATAATTTTTTTCAAAATTTGCTTTTGGATAATTTGCTGTTGGTTGATATTTATAACCGTGCGAAGAAACTCCATATCGAGGCAGCCGTACCCAGAGTTATCATTATCGTGGAAACGAAAGTGGAGAAGGATGGGACTGCTTCGGAGCTGCTGTCAGGATTATTTTCCAATCAGTCGGGAGATTATATTACGGCAGTGGATGAAAGCAATGTTATTTTGATTAAGTCATTGGAAGAGGGAGAAGGGTACGAAGTTGTGGAACAGACGGCGCAGACAATTGTGGATATGATGAGCACGGAGGCTATGCTGAATGTGCGCGTGGCATATGGCACTATTGTTGGCGAACTGAAAGATGTGTCTAAATCGTATAAAGAGGCGAAAATGGCTTTGGATGTAGGGAAAATCTTCTATGTGGAGAAGAAAGTCAATGCCTATAATACATTGGGAATCGGAAGGCTGATTTACCAGCTGCCGATTAACCTGTGCAAGATTTTTATCGAAGAGATTTTTGGGGATAATGTGCCTATGGAGTTTGACGAAGAGACATTGAATACCATAAATAAATTCTTTGAAAATAATCTGAATGTCTCGGAAACCTCCAGGCAGTTGTTTGTACACCGCAATACCCTTGTATATAGGATTGAAAAACTGGAAAAAAGCACAGGGCTGGATATCCGTACCTTTGACGATGCCCTGACTTTTAAAATAGCCCTAATGGTTGTTAATTATATGAAATATTTGGATACATTGGAATATTAATAAACCAAATTGTTATGTTTTCTCAGGATAAAGCCAGCCCGCATATTCTAAAATGGACTGGCTTTCTTTCTTGTCTGCCAATGCCATCTGCTTGCGGTACTCTCTGGGAGATACTTGCATGATTTTTATGAAAAAGCGGTTAAAGCTGGATACGGAGCGGAAGCCGGTGGACTCCGAAATATCCAGAATGGAATCTTCCGTGCTGCGCAGCAGCTTGCAGGCATTTATGATTCTGGTGTTGTTGACATATTCCAGCGGAGAGATGCCCATGATTTCATGGAAGACCCGGCGGAAGTGTGCGGGACTCCAGTGGCAGAGTGCGGCTAAGTGGTCAACGGAAAAGGCAGAGGCGAAATTGTTTTCGATGTAGTCCAAGGCAGGGGCGATTTCCAATGTGTTTTCGGCAAGCATGGCCTGTCCGCTGCCGTCCGGAGAGAGCGGTTCCGCTTCATGCTGTATGCGGTACAGTTCGATATAGAGTGCCAGCAGCAGGCCTCGGACGCTGAGCTGGTATCCCGGTTTCTGTTCTTCCATTTCCTGGATGACTTGCAGAGCCAGATTATGCACTTTCGGGTAAATATCTTTGCCCAATATGTATTTATAAGCTTGGAAAGTGGTGATGGAGAGGTCATAATTGTTCCAGGAACTGGAGAGAAGGTTGCGGAACATCCCTTCCGGGTCGAGGAATAAATAGGACCAGTGGCTTTCCGTGCCGCTGGAGGAATAGGTAGTGTGCGGGATGTTGCGTGGGATACAGGTAACATCCCCTTCCTTGAAATGCAGGGAATTGCCGCAGAATTCCAAGGTACCGCTGTCGCTGTGGCACACGCCGATTTCCAGACAGTTGTGGAAGTGGAGACGGCCGCTGGGAATGTCCGATATTTTCCAGTAATCTCCGGAAAGCAGGAGGGCAGGGAAGTGCAAGGGGAGGAAGTAGTTGCGGTATTCAATAATGACTTTTTTTGGCTTTGGCATAGAGGATTTTCCTTTCTTTGCTTTTGTGCAGTTTGACAGTTGCCGGCAATCATGCAGAAAAGCAATTTTATAAAATAAAAATAATATAATTTTCACAGTCAAATCACAGCGCAAATCAGAAAATGCAGAAATTTCCACAAAAAAATAAGAAGAAAAATGATAAAATAAATAAAATGCACAATGTAATCCGTATTGCTGCCAAGTAAAGCATATCATAAATGCACGTTTTTGCATAGTATTTAGATGAGAATGATTAGAAAGGGATTGGCGATTTTATATATAATTAATAAAAATAAAAGTTATATAAATACATATCAGATATGGAGGAGGTTATAAGATGGCGAAAAGCAAAGCTTCGGCGGCACCGAATGTAAAGAATACAACGTCATGGAGAAATGCTTTTAAAAGAGACTGGCAATTATATTTGCTGCTGGCGTTTCCTATATTGATGGTTATCCTGTTCAGTTATGCCGCATATCCGGGACTGCGCATGGTGTTCATGGATTATAAGCCTGCAAAAGGCTATAGCGGGAGCAATTGGGTAGGGATGGAAACCTTTGTGAAGATTTTTAAGGATAAGGACTTCCATAGAGCGTTGAAAAACTCGGTTGTTTTCAATCTGCTTGATTTGCTGATCGGTTTTCCTATGCCCGTTATTCTTGCATTGATTTTAAATGAATTGCGTTTTAAAGGCTTTAAAAAGGTAAGCCAGACAATCCTCTATCTGCCTCATTTCCTTTCTTGGGCGGTTATCGGAAGCGTAGCCTATACTATGTTCCGCCCGTCTACCGGACTTGTGAATATTGCTTTGATGAAGGCAGGGGTTATTGCCGAGGGGATTCCGTTCCTGACGGAGAAATGGCATTGGGCTTTCTCTTATCTGTTTATCGGTGTATGGCAGACGATGGGATGGGGAACCATTATATATCTTGCGGCGATTACAGGCATCAGCGGGGAACTTTACGAAGCGGCGATGATTGACGGAGCGAACCGTTGGAAGCGTATGTGGCATATTACTCTCCCGGGTATTAAGGGGACGGTGGTGACAATGCTGATTATGAATCTGGGTCGTATTATGGGGAGCAACTTGGAACGTCTGACGGCTTTTGAAAACAGCCAGGTAAAGGACTTCCAGTACCAGTTGGCGGTTTACATATATGAGAAAGGTCTGCAGAACGGAAAATTCAGTATGTCCACAGCGGTAAACCTATTCCAGTCTCTGGTAGGGGTTATGCTTGTATTGATTGCTGATAGGATTGCCAAGAAACTCGGCGAAGAAGGATTGCTATAGGAGGTGGCGTAATGGCTAAGAAAAACGGAGAAGTAGTGAGGGGAGCGGAACAGTCATCGCCGGACGGAAGCAGAGCGATCAGCAAGTTCCGTATCAGCGATTTTGTTATGATAGCTTTTGTTACGATATTATGTGCCACCTGTGTCGTTCCGTTTCTTCATGTGGGTGCGAAATCTATATCAAGTGACAGCGCAGTAATTGCAAAGAGTGTTTATTTCTGGCCGAAAGGGATAAATTTTGAGGCATATAAGGCGATTTTCAGAGATGGCAGTTTGGTTTATGCCATGGGATATAGTGTGGTGGTAACGGTGATTTTTACCATCTTGGGGTTGTTGGTATGTACTTGCGCGGCATATCCGCTTTCTAAAAAGAGGCTGAAAGGGAAGCTGTTCTTTACCTTGATGCTAATGATACCGATGTATTTTACGGCAGGTATTATCCCTTCCTATTTATTGATGAAGGATTTGAAGCTTTTGGATAATATGTGGGTACTGATCTGGCCTTTGATTTATTCTCCATATAATATGCTGATTATGAAGACTTATCTGCAAAGCAATATTCCGGACAGTTTGGAGGAATCGGCATTTCTGGACGGTGCAAGCAATATCCAGATACTGACTAAGATTGTGGTTCCTCTGTCTAAGCCGATTATAGCTACATTGTCTCTTTTCTATGCGGTAGGGCGTTGGAATTCTTATGCGGATAATATGTACTATATTAAGACAGACAAACTGAAACTGGTAAATTATAAGCTGTTTCAGATGGTGGCATCGGCATCGGAGGCACAGTCAGCAACTCTTTCCGAGGCGGCGGCAGTAACCAGCACGCCGGAGGTTTTGCAGGCAGCATGTATTATGTTTGTAACGCTTCCTATTATATGTTTATATCCGTTTGCACAGAAATATTTTGTGAAAGGTGCAATGATTGGGGCCGTGAAGGGATAACGGTAGTTTTCCGGGAAACCGGATTTATATAAGTTACATAGAAGCAAAAACTACAAATTATTTTCAAAAGGAGGATTTCATTATGAAGAAGAGATATCTTCAGAAACTTATGGCCGGAGTGCTTGCCGGGGTTATGGCAATGAGTATGCTTGCCGGATGCGGCGGCGATTCGGGTGCGGAGACGGCGGCAGATGCGCCTGCAGCACCTGCGGAGACAGAAGCGGAGGCACCTGCAGAGAACACGGAAGAAAATGCAGAGGCTCCGGAGGCTGAATCGGCGGATACGGAAGAAGCGGCCGCAGGTGGTGCAGGCATGGAAAGCTGGGAAGCTTTTGCCGACAATGTAACAATTAAAATCCCTGTATATGACAGAGGCGTGGAAGGTGTTCCTGCCATTGGTGAAAACTATTGGGAAAAATGGATTCAGGAGAATTTCGGCGACCAGTATAATATTACGGTAGAGTTTGAGCCGATTACCCGTACCGACGTGCTGACTTCCTATTCTTTGCTGGCAGCAGCGGAAGATTTGCCGACTATCTTGATGGAATATGACTATCCGAAGCTGGCGCAGTGGGCAAATGACGGTTATCTGACGACTTACGATATTGACCAGTTTGCAGAAATAGCTCCCACTTATTATAACAGAATGGTAGAACTGGATCAGATTCAGTATACGACCATGAATGACGAACGTTACTTTGTGCTGGCAGAAAGGCCGTATTACAATACTAACTATACCTTTGTTACTTTCTACCGCCAAGATTGGCTGGAGCAGATCGGCTTGGATAAATACCCGACTACATGGGCAGATGAAAAAGCGATGTATCAGAAGCTGAAGGATGAGGGGATCTGTGATTATCCGGCAGGCGGCCATATGGCAAGCGAAGCGGGCGTGGACCAGAACTATGTATTCCGTACCTATCCGCAGGATGAACTGACTTGGGCAACGGTAGGGCATTATGCAATCCCGGCACTGAGCAGCGATGCGCAGAAGGGCTTCCTTAAGAGGGAGAACGATCTTTATAATTTAGGCTTTAAGAATCCCGAATATTATATTACGGATTTGGAAACCGACAAGGCGAACTTTGTAAACGGCGACAGCCTGTTTTTTGCCGGCTATATTTCCGCAGAAGTAGACTTCGTGAAGGCATTTTATGAGCAGAACCCGGATGGTAAGCTGGGCATTAAGATTTCCGAAAATGTAGTGGATACTGCAGAAGGTACCGTGCCTTACGCATTCCGTTCCAACAACCCTTGGGGTATGATGATTGGTTTCTCTTCACAGGCAACCGAAGATCAGATTAAGGCTGCTATGATGTATATGGAGTGGATGACACAGGAAGAAAACCTTTTTGCTATGCAGTGGGGAGCAGAAGGAGAGCACTATGAGATGCAGGACGGACTTCCGGTACAGATTGAGTATACGGGAAGCGACAAGACACAGGGCTTCAACAACAACAAAGACTATTGGTGCGTAACGATTGAGGCGAGGACGGCAGGTACGATTGAAGACGTGATTGCGGCTTCTTCACCGAAGAACGTTCCTCAGGATTTCACACAGGATATTATTGAAAACTACAAGGGACAGGTTGCGTTGGCTGAAGCAGGCTATTCTGTAGTTGACTGCAATTACTCTGTAGTGATCGAGAGCGAAGGCGAATATCAGGCAACGCTGCTTTCTCTTTATACAGAATATAGGGATCAGCTGACTATGTGCAAGCCAGAAGAATTCGATGCGCTGTATGATGAATTATCCCAGAAATATCTGGATGCAGGTTATCAGGACATTATCGATGAAAGGGCAGAAGCTTACAATGCCGGCAGCAGCACGAAGCTTCCCCAATAATCAGCTTTGGATTGGGTAAAAGAACCGGATAATCCGTGAACTAAGGGCAGCCCTTCGGTGAAGACCGGAGGGCTGTATCTGTATAGAGCATAACCGGAATTAGGAGGCTGTATGTTAAAACTGGATGTGGATAAGAAAGAAATAGAAGCGGTGATTGACCGTATTGTAAAGAAAACAATGAATATGGACCTGACTTGGGATTGGCCTTGCGGCGTGGCTTATTATGGGGTCAGCGATGCATGGGAGAAGACCGGGAAGGAAGAATATCTGACGCTGCTGAAAGACCGGATAGATGAACTGATCGACTTGGGGCTGCCCAAGGCATGGACGGTGAATGCCTGTGCCATGGGACACTGCCTGATCACTCTTTATAAGGCAACGGGAGATAAGAAATATTATGATATTCTTATGAGCAAGGTAGAATATATTTCGAAAGAAGCGTTGAGGTTTGGGGACAATGTGCTGCAGCATACGGTTTCCGCCAAAAATGATTTTCCGGAACAGGCTTGGGCAGATACTTTGTTTATGGCAGCTTATCTGCTTCTGCGGGTAGGCGTGATGAATAAGGATGAGGAAATGGTCAACGATGCGCTGAATCAGTACTATTGGCATATAAAATATCTGCAGAACCCAAGCAGCGGATTTTTCTACCATGGCTATAATAATATTGACAAAAGCCATATGTCCGGTATGTATTGGGGGAGAGCCAATGCCTGGGCGGCTTTTACCATGTCTAAGGTAAGCGATACGCTGCCGGAGTGTTATCTTTATCCAAAATATATGGATGTGGCAGGCTCGCTGAACGAACAGCTTGCGGCACTCAAGACAGTGCAGACGGAGAACGGGCTATGGCGCACTATACTGGACGACGGGGAATCGTATGAAGAAATTTCCGCTTCCGCAGGAATTGCGGCCGCTATGCTGACAAGAGGAAATCCGCTGCATTCCAAATATCTGAAAAAATCAATCAGGGGTCTGCTGGACAATGTGAGTGAGGACGGGAAAGTGATGAATGTATCGGCAGGCACTGCCGTTATGAAGGACAAAGAAGGATACCGAGGCATTTCCAAAGACTGGATACAAGGCTGGGGGCAGGGACTGGCTCTTTCTTTCTTTGCCACTCTGTTGGTATATGATACCATAGAAAAAGATGGAGCACTTTGATATGTTTGACAAAAAATTTCTTTTTAGGGATAATGAAAATATAGGGGAGTCGTGCATACGGGTAAAAAGCGGGGATTTATACGGACCGGAACTGGGATACGGATTTGTGACGGAGAGGAACAGAAGGGAACAGGAATTGCTCCGGATTCCGGAACTGAACGCGGCTTTTGATACGGTATACTGGTATAGGAACGAGGACATGACGGCAATTGGGGAGGATGGCCACGGGTGTTTTTTGGATTCCTGCGGGATCATGGATAAATATGCCGAAAGGGAAGGGCGGAGTCCGGGAAGCGGCGGAGCGGATGGGCAACGCAGGATTCCTTTGATTTTCAAACTGGATGTGCCCAAATCCGGCAATTACTTGATAACGGTGGACATAGAGGCCGGGGAGGACATGGGTGAGGTACTTCTCTTCGAAGGCCGCCGAAGACTGGTATTCCGAGGAACTATTTCGGCAGGGGAACAGTTCAGGCATGCATTTTTTGTGAATGTATCGGATATTATACCGAGAGGCAGGACGGAACTGTATACAGACCGGACTGTGGATCTTGCGGTGGTGGCGGATGTTCCCCGCTTTACGCAGATCCGTGTTCAGGAGGCAGAATGCCCTACTTTGTATATAGCCGGGGATTCCACTGTGACAGATCAGAGCGCGGAATATCCTTATGCGCCGGGAACCAGCTATGCGGGCTGGGGGCAGATGCTGTCAGTTTTTCTTGAAGGGAAGATTGCAGTGTCCAACCATGCCCATTCCGGGCTGACTACGGGAAGTTTTCGGGGGGAGGGGCATTATTCCGTTGTGGAGCAGGCCGGCCGGCCGGGGGACTTTATGTTTATTCAATTCGGCCATAATGACCAGAAGCTTCCGGAACTGAAAGCAGAGAAAGGGTATAGGGAGAATCTGCATAGATACATAAAGGAAAGCCGCAGCCGGGGAATGTTTCCGGTTTTGGTAACGCCTGTTGCCAGGAATACTTGGAAGGGAAGCAGCGGCTGCTATAATGATTTGCTGGAAGAATATGCAAGGGTCTGCATTGCCGTGGGGAAAGAAACGGAGACACCGGTGCTGGATTTGCATGAGCATAGCTGCTTATGGATTAAGGAGCAGGGAGTGGAAGCCGTGAGGCCGTATTTTTTCCCCGGAGATTATGCCCATACCAATGATTTCGGGGCATGGAAAATGGCAGGAGTGATAGCCTGTGAAATAAGAAATGTCTGCGGGAACTTTGAGGCGGAAGGATACCGCTTCTTGGCCGGCTGCGTAACGAAGGCGGATTGCCGGGCAGAATGGAAACCGCAGGGACCGGCTGTGCTGCCTGTGAAACCGAAGTGTTTTGCGGATATTGTCAACCCGGAGGAAGGGGCTGACCCCTTAGATGAGATAGAAGGGATTGCGGAAAAGGCAACCCGTGCGGATGCTTTGGGCATATTGATTAAAGCACTGCGTTACTTTCCGGTACTTGTATATAATGATATGTTTGACGATATTGTAGGGCATGAGTGGTATGCAGGGACTGTGGAATGTGCGTGGCAGAATGGGATGATCGGGGAGGAACTGGTGGAAAACAGGCACTTCTACCCTGAAAAAGAGATTTCCCTGGAAGAATTTCTGATGCTTGCGGTGAGTGCCTATAAAGGAAGAAGGCAATTGCCGGAAGAAAAGGAATGTATTTATGACAGCAGATGCAGCAGCTGTGCCAAGCCTTCCGTGCGTACGGCCTGTCTGCTGGGATGGATTGCGGAAGACGGCAGTGAGGATTTAGGAAGGGTACTGACGAAGGGCAGGATAGTGGAAATATGCCGGAAGATGATGATATAGGAAAGCGGAAAGGAGGATAAACGGAAAAGGAGGATAAACGGAATTTACAAAGGATGGAAGATAAGAAGAGGAAGAGGAGTGGTGTGAGATGGCAGCACAAAAAGGTGGATTTACGCTTCCGGGGGAGGCCGGGTATGAAGCGTTGACATTGAAGCTGGCCGAAAAATGGGGAGCGGATGTCATCCGGGACAGTGACGGGACGGTGCTTTCCGATGAAATTATTCAGGCAGGGTATGACATTTATTCTACGATATGCATTATCAGGGATCATAATGAATGGGCTGCCGGAAACCAAGATAAGCTTCAGCAGACATTTCTGTGTACGCCGCCGGAACTTGCGGCAGAAAGCGGCGACGGATGCCGCTTGGAAATAGGGCTGGCAGACAGTTTTTTTGCGGAGCAGTTTCGGGTTAACGACAGTGACGGGGCAATGAAATATTGGCAGGTATATGACAGGACTGCAAACCGTTTGCTGGATAAGGAGGAATGGGAATACAGGGCGGAAGAAGGGAAAGTGGCGGTAAGGAAGGCTATTCCTTGGCACCGTTATACGGTAAGCTTTTTGGCATACCGCATATGGGAAGAGATTTCCATGTATAACCATACTACAAATCATTGGGAGAAGGAACATTTAATGCCGGTGGAACCGGCGTATGCGGAAACACAGGAATATTTGCTGGGATGGATGAAACGGTGGTGTGAAACCCACCCGGCAACTACGGTAGTCCGATTTACATCCATGTTTTATAATTTTGTATGGATATGGGGCAGCAGCGAGAGGAACCGCCAGCTGTTTTCGGACTGGGGCTCTTACGATTATACGGTGAGCGTGCCGATGCTGGATGCTTTTGCGGAGGAAAACGGTTATTCCATGACGGCGGAAGACTTTATAAATAAAGGAAATCTGCATGTCACCCATATGCCGGGAGATGCACATAAAAAGGCTTGGATGGAATTTGTCAATCGGTTTGTGATCTCTTTCGGTAAGAAGCTGATTGATATTGTGCATGGATACGGGAAGAAAGCTTATGTTTTTTATGATGACAGCTGGGTAGGGATTGAGCCATATAACGGACATTTTCAGGAGTTCGGTTTTGACGGCCTGATTAAGTGTGTTTTTTCGGGTTATGAGGCAAGGCTGTGTGCCGGGGTGGATGTGCCGGTGCATGAATTGAGACTGCACCCGTATCTATTCCCGGTAGGGCTGGGCGGGGCGCCGACTTTTATGGAGGGCGGAAACCCTACCATGGAAGCTAAGCGGTTCTGGAACAGTGTACGGCGTGCGCTGCTGCGTCAGCCGGTAGAACGGATCGGATTGGGCGGATATCTGCACTTGGTGGAGGACTTTCCGGATTTCAGCGATTATATCGAAAAGGTTTCGGACGAATTCCGTCTGATCAAGGGTTTCCATAAGGAAGGGAAGCCCTATACGGTAAAAACAAAGGTGGCGGTATTGCACAGCTGGGGTAAGCTTCGCTCTTGGACTTTGTCCGGGCATTTTCACGAGACTTGGATGCATGATTTAATTCATGTGAATGAAGCGTTGTCGGGCCTTCCGGTGGAAGTATCTTTCATCAATTTCGAGGATATGAAAGCCGGCTGTCTGAAAGATGTGGATGTAGTGATCAATGCAGGGTATGCCGGGAGCGCATGGAGCGGAGGAGATGCTTGGGCAGAGGATGAGGCGGTCAGCCTGCTGACGGAATGGGTATACCGGGGCGGCAGCTTTATCGGCATTAATGAGCCGTCGGCAGTGCCGGGATATGATACTTATTTCCGTATGGCTCATGTATTGGGGATAGATGAGGATACCGGAGCGAGGGTATGCCATGGCAAATGGAGTTTTGAAGTGGCTCCGGACTGTGAGTTGATACCGGAAGGCGTTACGGTTAAGACGAAAAAGAATCTATATCTGACGGACGGAAAGGCGAAGGTGCTGCTGGCAGACGGTCAGGAACCGCTGCTGACCGTATATGAGTGCGGAAAGGGTAAGGGAATCTATTTGGCCGGATTTGAGTTAAATGCGGCAAACACCAGACTGTTATATCAGCTCATATTATATGCGGGCGGTGAGGAACTTTCCGGTTTGTATATGACAGATAACCTATACACAGAGTGTGCTTATTATGAGAAGAGCTGTCAGCTGGTAGTGATCAATAACAGCGATCAGGAGCAGAAGACTTCCGTGCGCACAGAGCAGGGCCGGAGGGAGACAGTGCTCAAGCCATATGAAACTATTTTTATGAAATTATAAGAGACAAACGGAACCGGAAACAGCATGGCGGCGGAATCCTCCCCAGAGGAATTGCTGTGGAAAAGACAGAAATTCCTCTGCTGGGAAGGGGGGGATTGCGCGGCTGTGGGGAACTGGAAACAGCACGGCGGCGGAATCCCCCCCAGAGGAATTGCTGTCGAAAAGACAGAAATTCCTCTGTTGGGAAGGGGGGGATTGCGCGGCTGTGCGGAACTGGAATAAGAGGCAATGGAAAATGATCAGAAAAGGTTTTAAGATGAAGCTGAATGCGGGTCAGGAAGCGGAGTATGAGAAGAGACATAATGAACTTTGGCCGGAAATGCGGGATATGATTCATGAGCATGGCGGAAAGAATTATTCGATTTATCTGGACAGAGAGACTTTGACTTTGTTCGGGTACATTGAAATAGAAGATGAGGAACTGTGGAGCAAGGGAGCGGATACGGAAATTAATCGGAAATGGTGGGATTTCATGGCAGATATTATGGAGACAAATCCCGATAATAGTCCTGTTTCCGTTGACTTGGAACCGGTATTTCATTTGGATTAAGAAGATGCAGTAGGAATCAGAAAAAGTCGGAATGCCCATATGGTATTTCGGCTTTTTCCGTATTTTGCTCTGAATGGTAATTCACCCCAATTTTTGACAGGCCGATATAGTCTCTGCGTCATATATTTGTGTATGTAAAAATGAATTGAAATGGTGTGGATAATGAAGTAAAATATAAGAGGCGATATCTCATGTGAGGTGGGATGTCTGATGGATTAAGAATAACCGCGTCATATGCAGGAACGAAAGAAGTGAAAACAAGGATCGTTCCATATAAGGGAGTGATCTGCAGGCATGCTGCGGAAAAGTCTGCTTGCAAAAGAAGCGGATTACTGTTAGTATGGTTGCATATCGGTGTATGAGGAAGGAGAAGATGTATGGAATTGGAGGAGTATACGCTGTCCGTGCCGGGGCAGCGGACAGGAGAGGCAAAGCTTTTAGTCTATCGGATAGGAACAAATAAGAGTGCGCCGGACAGAAAACGCCCTATGGTAATTGTGTGCGGAGGGGGAGGCTATGAGAATATTTCGGATCGGGAGCAGGAGCCTATTGTGCTGCAGTTTCTCGCAATGGGATGTAATGCCTGCCTGCTGGAATATAGTGTGGCACCGAATGTATTTCCGACGGCACTATTGGAACTTGCAAGTGCGGTGGCATTAGTCAGAAGATATGCAGGGGAATGGATGGTAGACAAAAATAAAATTATTACCTGCGGATTTTCGGCAGGCGGGCATTTGGCGGCCAGCTTGGGGGTATTCTGGAACCGGGAGAAAGTACACCGTCTGCTGAATGTAAGACCGGAAGATGTGAAGCCTAACGGACAGATTTTGTGTTATCCGGTGATTACTGCGGGAGAAAAAGCGCATCGTGGGTCGGTGGAGAAACTTCTGCGGATAGATTGTGAAGATAAGGAAAAACTGGATTTGGTATCTTTGGAAAAGCAAGTCACGTCAGATGTGCCGAAGACTTTTCTCTGGCATACATTGACCGACCAAGCGGTACCGGTAGAAAATAGTCTGTACTTTGCGGATGCGTTGCATAAAAACGGTGTAAATTTTGAATTGCATATTTATCCTATGGGCGGGCATGGACTGTCGCTTGCCACGGAAGAAACAGGAGGTACTGACGAGGATATGATCCTTCCATATTGCGCAGGATGGATTGACATGGTAAAGGCTTGGGTGAAACATAATTTTTAACGGACATGCATGGCTTGTCTGCATAATATAGAAAACTCCGGAATACAATGAAGAAACGGTAACTATACATAATGAAGCGGTAGTGTCAGGTATGGAATTCTTGTAGGTACGGAGGTATTCAATATGGTATATTATGATAAGAAAGTGATTTACCTTTCGGAAGTGGAATATGGAAATCGGGTAAAGGGAGCAGGGTTTGCCAGAATGGAGTGCCGGGGCGAGTCCTGTTCTTTTGATGTACATGTTTCCGGAATGAAGATGTTGGCAGAAAAGAAATATGACATTGCTGTCGTGTCAATAAGCGGAAAGGAATATTTGATTGGCAGGATATTTCTGCATAACGGGGCAGGGGAATGGAAAAAAGTCTATACGGACGGGAAGGTAAGGGCAGCTTGGGAAGAAAATATAGAGGGAAGGGAATACGGGAACGGAGGCGCGGATAGGGAATTCGTTGGAAAAGATGGAGTATCCTATAGGGAGATTGCCGAAATCCTAGTTAAGATATCGGATACTAAAGCGCTGGTTGGGAAGGTGCCGTATCAGGAAAAGGCAATGCAGGCAGCGGAAATTACAGCAGCAGGGGATATATCCATAGAGAATGGGGGAGAAAAGAGAAGAAACGAAGGAAATGGGGTATGGAAATTTGTCCGTGGGGGGAAAAAGCAAGAGAATGGCGCGGAAGAGAGTAGGAGAAACGACAGGCAAATCGACGAAAATGCACAGGTAGGGCAGAAAAAAGAGAATAAACAGACAAAAAGAGAGGAGGCAGTGTTCGGCAACGGATGGTTTATTGAAAACGGAAGAATAAGAGAAAATGAGTATGCCGAAGAAAATAAGCGGGCCGGAGACAGAGAGACGGAGACAAACGAGACGGCAGAAGAAAATAGGCAGCCGCCGGAAAACGTGCAGATACGGGTAGGCAGACAGGATATGGGATATGGACAAGTGGGGGAAAGGGCATATTCGGAGAAGAACATGGAAGAAGCTTGGGAGGGCATCGATAGAGGTTCGGAGAGCGGAGCGCAGAAATCGGGGATCGGATTCGGAGAAGTCGGCGGGCCGCAGGACAGATACAAAAAGGAAGTGGATAGGCAGCATAAAAATGCTGTAAGTAAAAGGAAAATGCAAAGTGCGGAAGGAAAAGATAAAAAGAACGGGAATGCAGAGGCGGAAGGAAGGATACAAATAGATGATGTGATATTGGACGATAAGTGGGGACAGCTGAAACAATTGTATTCTGTGGTGCATCCTTATGAAGACGACAGGCAATACATAGCGATTCAGCCAAAGGATTTTGTGATTATGACAGGAGATTACCAACATTTGGCGAATAATAGTTTTTTGCTTCATGGATTTTATAATTACCGCCATATTGTATTAGGGCGGGAGAGGGACGGAAATTTCTATTTAGGCGTGCCGGGAGTGTATTATGAGAGGGAAAAGATGGTGGCATTAATGTTTGGCTTTGAGGCATTTGAGTGTAAAGGAGGGAGAGCGGAGGCCGGTGAATTTGGTTATTATTTGCGCAAAGTTAAAATATAAATGCAGGAATATGCCTGATTGCGGAAATGGATTCCCATGATGCCTGATGGGAAGCCATGGGACAAAGTTTCTTACAGCCCGGAACAGTCAAAATCAGGGATGAAACTTTCGGAACAGGCACCGCCCTCTTGGATATAGCCGTTTTCTATGCCGACGGAAATGGCATAGTTTACAAGTTCTTCATATTCCTCTGAAGTAATGGTTCGGTTCAGTTCGGGAAAAACTTTTATATCAAGAAATTGAGGAAGCGGGGTGTACTGATTCATTATGCTGATATATATGTCATTTTTGTAAGTGCCATAGAGATAACGGAGAATTGCCTTGGAGTCTTCCATGCACCCGGGAAGCGCAAGATGGCGCACGATCACGCCTTTTTTCATCAGTGGTTCTTCGCTGTCTTGGGCCGGGTAGGATGTGCTGTCTGTTTTCTGCGGAAAAAAAGCAGGAGTGCCTGTCTGACGTACCATTTCTTCAATGGCTGCTGCGGCGCAATGAAAATAGTCCTCCGCATAAGAATATTTCCGGCTGAGGGCGGGGGAAATGTATTTTAAGTCGGGCAGATAAATATCTACTAAGCCATCCAGCATCTTCAGCGTTTCAGCCTTTTCATAGGAACTGGTATTATAGACGATGGGAATGGTAAGCCCTCTGCTTTTTGCCGTTTCCAATGCATGGATAATCTGAGGGACAAAATGGGTGGGTGTCACTAAGTTAATATTACAGGCATTCTGATCCTGCAATTCCAGAAATATTTCGGATAGGCGGGAAACAGAAAGGGGTTTTCCGGCTCTGCCTGCAGAAATGGGATTGTTCTGGCAGAAGACGCAGCGCATATTACAGCCCGAAAAAAAGACAGTACCGGAACCGGTCTGTCCTGAGAGGCAAGGCTCTTCCCACATATGCAGGGCTGCCCTAGCTGCTTTGATCTCATCTGTCTGGCCGCAATAGCCAAGGGGCACGGATCCGGCATGTACGGCGGAAATGCGGTTGGCATGGCAGTTTCTGGGACAGAGAGTGCAGTCTGATAAATCCATGATATAAAATCTCCATATATTGCATCCGGATAACGATTCCGGGTTAAGGGCATACAAAACCGTGCGCTCTGTGTTGAACGTGGCCAATATACGTTACCTTTACAGTTAACTCCGCCAGGCACCCTCACGGCACATGGAAGGTTCCGCTTAGTGCTGCTTTGTTCCCAACCTGACACGATTCACGGATTCCCATTGCGTAAGACCCAAACTTCAACGCCACTTATAAAGGGCAGCTATACCAACTTAAGCCCGCGACAGAACATCACCCCCACTAGAGCGGATTGTAGGTACAGGACACCGCTAACGCCCCGGCTGCACGGTCATTTAAGTATACTTTGTTTTGACGGATTTGTCAATGGCCGATCTCATTGGTCTACGGAAATCAGTAACAGTTCAGCCTGAATGTAATGTTGGGAGGCGGACGCCCGTGCGCGAGTTTTTTTAGTGTCCGACAGCAGCGGAACTGCCTGTCCCGGTTTTCCGTGCACTTTTTTCGGCTGGAG
>CAJUIM010000086.1 GCA_910586275.1 uncultured Lachnospiraceae bacterium
CCGCAAAAAAATCCCTCCCGTGCGTCCGCCTCTCAACACAACATTCAGGCTGAACGGTTACTGATTTCCATAGATTTTCCGCCTTTCATCTTGAAACTTTCCCTATTTTGTAATATGATATCATAATAACATACCGGCAGGCAAGCCAACGCCTGCTCAATAAAGAGTAGATGGGAAGGATAAAATAATATGATGAGTGAAACATATGTAGAATGCTTAGTGAAAAAGAAATCAAATCCGGCCAAAGGCTTCCTCCGGATACTGACCATAATGCTGTCCGTGGCGTTCTTTCTTTTGGGCTTTCTGTTCGCTCCTGCATTGATTGTGGGACTGGTGATGGCAGTTGTGGCATATTTTGTTTATATGAATGCGGAACTGGAGTACGAATACCTTTATCTGGACAAGGAACTGACCGTTGACAAGGTGATGGCGAAGACAAAGAGGAAGCGGGTGGCGCAGTATGACCTGAACCGCATGGAAATCTTTGCGCCCATGAATTCCTATCATTTGGATAATTTCAAGAACAGGACTGCGAAGACTGTTGACTATAGTTCCGGCGAAGCAAAGCAGCCGGAAGTAAGATATGTGATGTATTATGACAGCGGAGAAAGGATTGTGCTGGAGCCTAATCAGGAAATGGTTAAGGCGATTAAAAATATTGCGCCGAGAAAAGTGTTCACAGATTAATAATCAAGGATTGACATAGTGGTGTAAGTTTGATAAACTTTTTCAAACTTGCATCACTATTCAGTTATAGAAAGAGATGCGGAAGCGGAAAAACATATCAGACGATAGGAGGAAGAAAGATGGGTCAGATAATTGGCGAAGGAATTACATTTGATGATGTGCTGCTTGTACCGAGCTATTCCCAGGTGATTCCGAATCAGGTGGACTTGACGACACAGCTTACCAAGAAAATCAAACTTAATATTCCGATGATGAGTGCCGGGATGGACACGGTCACGGAAAACCGGATGGCAATTGCGATGGCAAGGCAGGGCGGCATTGGCATTATCCATAAGAACATGTCCATCGAGGAACAGGCGGAAGAAGTGGATAAAGTAAAAAGGTCGGAAAACGGCGTTATTACCAATCCTTTTTCCCTGACCCCGGAGCATACACTGAAGGATGCGGATACTCTGATGGCAAAGTTCCGAATCTCAGGAGTGCCCATAACGGAAGGAAGAAAACTGGTCGGTATCATCACAAACAGGGATCTGAAATTCGAGACTGATTTCTCCAAGAAAATCAAAGAATCCATGACTTCGGAGGGGCTGATTACCGCAAGGGAAGGAATTACCCTAGAAGAGGCAAAACAGATTCTTGCCAAGGCACGCAAAGAGAAACTTCCTATCGTGGATGAGGATTATAATCTGGTAGGTCTGATTACCATTAAGGACATTGAGAAAGCGATTAAATATCCGTTGGCTGCAAAGGACGGGCAGGGCAGGCTGCTGTGCGGCGCCGGAGTCGGAATTACGGCAAATGTGCTGGACAGGGTGGGCGCTCTTGCGGATGCAAACGTGGATGTGGTAGTGCTGGATTCCGCACACGGGCATTCCGAGAACGTACTGAAATGTCTCCGCATGATAAAGGATAAATATCCGGAACTGCAGGTGATTGCCGGCAATGTGGCCACCGGAGAGGGTGCAAAAGCATTGATTGAGGCAGGCGCGGATGCCGTGAAGGTGGGAATAGGACCCGGCTCCATCTGTACGACCCGAGTGGTGGCAGGAATAGGCGTGCCCCAGATAACGGCAATTATGGATGCCTATGCAGTGGCCAAAGAGTACGGCATTCCTGTCATAGCGGACGGCGGCATTAAATATTCCGGGGATATGACGAAAGCGCTTGCCGCAGGCGGAAGTGTCTGCATGATGGGAAGCATTTTCGCCGGCTGTGACGAAAGCCCCGGAACCTTTGAGTTATATCAGGGAAGGAAATACAAAGTATACCGCGGCATGGGTTCCATAGCAGCCATGGAAAACGGAAGCAAAGACCGTTATTTCCAGTCCGATGCCAAGAAGCTGGTGCCCGAAGGGGTAGAAGGGCGTGTGGCATATAAAGGAACCGTGGAGGATACGGTGTTCCAGCTGATGGGCGGCCTTCGTTCCGGCATGGGATACTGCGGAACGGCTACGATTGAAGAACTGCAGAAAAACGGAAAATTTATTAAGATCTCCGCTGCTTCCCTGAAAGAAAGCCATCCCCACGATATCCATATTACGAAAGAAGCTCCGAACTACAGCGTGGATGAATAGAAGAAAAATGCGTACGGAAAGGCACTCTGCCATATATGGCAGAGTGCCTGAATATTTTCCGGGACGTGTTTGAGTCAGAAACTTAAACTGTATGAAAAATCTATTCGGGCAAATGCTTTTCTTTTGATACCCCATTAGATACAATATAATTATTGACAGATATTGTTTATACGGTATAAAGGGGTATGGTGATAAGAATGACGTTAGATTATGGGAAATTAGGGAAAAGAGTCAGGGAGCGGAGGGAAAGGGGCAGCATGTCTCAGGCAAGGCTGGCGGAGGCTGCGGAACTGTCCATACAGCATATCAGCAATATCGAAAATGCCAAAACGAAAGTCAGTCTGGAGAAGCTGGTAGACATTGCCAATATATTAGGATGCTCTATGGACGAACTGATTTGCGACAGTCTCATAAAAGCCAAAGTCATCTATGAGAATGAGGCTGTGGGAATGTTCGACGGTTTTTCCGATATCCAAATGAGGGCTCTTCCGGAATTTCTGCGCAGCTACGTCTACTTCTGCAGGCTGGTGGAGAAAAATATACAGCAAGAGGACATATAAATGTCCAATTTTGACATTTAAGTGCATAATTCTGACAAAATAGGAAACAAGTACTAAATATATGCTATATTATAAGTGGATTTGATTTTCTTGTTTTTTTATTCTTAATGCATGCTTGGCGGGAGATATTTTCGGATATCTCCCGCCTGTGCATTGACGGCCGGCTTCCTCTGATCTGACAAAGAAGCAATCACTAACCTTTTTCGGCAATTTGTCATGAAAACCCTTTATTATTTGTTTATTTTGTGCTAAGATAAGATATGTTAGCGTTTTTATGATGAATAGTCAGAGTTGAGGAGGTAAGCCGGACGGAGGGCGTCCTTGGGCATAATAATTATGGACGAGACAATAAAGAAGGAAATGGGGGAAACAGAGAATACGGAAAAAGAAGTGGTTTCCAGAAATTTTATTCAGCAGATCATTGACAAAGACTTAGCGGAGGGAATATGCGACACTGTCCATACAAGATTCCCGCCGGAGCCAAACGGATATTTGCATATTGGGCATGCCAAGAGCATATTGTTGAATTACGGGCTGGCAAAGGAATACGGCGGAGAGTTCAACATGCGTTTTGACGATACGAATCCCACGAAGGAGAAGACCGAATTCGTGGAATCCATTAAAGAGGACATTACATGGCTGGGAGCGGATTGGGAGGACAGGCTGTTTTTTGCCTCCGATTACTTTGAGCAGATGTATGAGGCAGCAGTAAAGCTAATTGAAAAAGGAAAGGCATATGTTTCGGATCTGACGGCAGAGCAGATGAAGGAATACCGGGGAACGCTGACGGAACCCGGAAAAGAGGACCCTAACAGGGAACGTGGGATAGAAGAAAATCTGAAACTGTTTGAGGATATGAAAAACGGAGTATATAAGGATGGGGAAAAAGTACTCCGTGCCAAAATAGACATGAAATCGCCGAATATCAATATGCGTGACCCGATTATATATAGGGTTGCCCATATGGCGCATCACAATACGGGGGATAAATGGTGCATTTATCCGATGTATGATTTTGCCCATCCTATTGAGGATGCCATAGAAGGGATTACGCATTCTATCTGTACACTGGAATTTGAGGATCATAGACCGTTGTACGATTGGGTGGTGAGGGAACTGGAATACCCACATCCGCCGAAGCAGATTGAGTTTGCCAAAATGTATCTCACTAACGTGGTGACAGGAAAGCGGTATATTAAGAAGCTGGTGGAAGACGGCATTGTGGACGGTTGGGACGATCCCAGGCTTGTATCCATAGCGGCATTGCGCAGAAGAGGATTTACGCCGGAGTCCATTCAGATGTTTGTGGATTTATGCGGCGTATCCAAAAGCAATTCTTCCGTAGATTATGCTATGTTGGAATACTGCATCAGGGAGGATCTGAAGATGAAACGTCCGCGGATGATGGCAGTTTTGGATCCTGTAAAGCTGATTATTGATAACTATCCGGAAGGAAAGACGGAAATGCTTACCGTGGCAAACAATATGGAAAATGAGTCCATGGGCACAAGGGAAGTGCCGTTTGGCCGGGAATTGTATATTGACAGAGAGGATTTCATGGAGGAACCGCCGAAGAAATATTTCCGCCTGTACCCGGGCAATGAAGTGAGGCTGATGAATGCATATTTTGTCACATGCACCGGCTGTGTGAAGGATGAAGACGGCAGGGTTACCGAAGTGCACTGCACTTACGATCCGGAGACAAAGTGCGGAACAGGATTTGCCGGAAGGAAAGTCAAAGGGACAATACACTGGGTGCCGGCCGGTCAGGCGGTGAAGGCCGAAGTCCGGTTATATGAAAATATTATAGATGAAGAAAAAGGCGTATATAACGAGGACGGTTCGCTGAACCTGAATCCCAATTCGCTGACCGTACTGAAGGAATGTTATTTGGAGCCGGCTTTGGCGGATGCAAAGCCATATGAGAGTTTCCAGTTTGTCCGCCAAGGATATTTTTGCGTGGACTATAAGGATTTCAGGCCGGAAGCACTTGTCTTTAACAGGATTGTGTCTTTGAAGAGTTCTTATGTGTTGCCTAAGCAAATATAATACAAATTGTGGAGGAGAAAATATGAGTGGATTATTATCCGGACTAGGCGGATTGGGACTGGGGAATTTGGAAAACATGGATTTATACGAAAAGCCTAAGAGCAAGGAAGTGGAAGCGGCAACGGGGGCAAAACCGGCAGCTCCTGCGGTGCAGGAACAGGATTTGCTGTTTGATAAAAGTTTTACCTGTCCTATCTGTGATAAAGAGTTTAAGTCTCGGACGGTAAAAGTGGGAAAAGCGAAGCTGATAGGGACGGATTCGGATCTTCGTCCCAAATATGAGCAGGTAGATATGCTGAAATACGACATTATTATGTGCCCGAACTGCGGTTACGCTGCCTTGAGCCGGTTTTTCAAGTTTATAACCACTCCTCAGGCAAAGAGAGTCAAAGAAATGATTTCCGCCAATTTCAAGCCGCGTACGGACCAGAAAGAAACTTATACTTATGACGAAGCATTGGAACGTTATAAAGTGACATTGGCCAATGCTATCGTAAAGATGGCAAAGCCCAGTGAGAAAGCTTATATTTGCCTGAAGACGGCTTGGCTTCTAAGGGGGAAAGGGGAAAGCCTTGATAAGGCGGATCCGGAATATGAGGCAAAGAAGAAGGCAATCGACAACGAGGAAAGGGAATTCCTGAAAAATGCATTGGACGGATTCCTTGCGGCAAGGCAGTCGGAGAATTTTCCTATGTGCGGAATGGATGAGCCTACGGTGGACTATGTCATTGCAGTGACGGCTACAAAATTTGAACAGTTTGACGTGGCATCCAAATTGGTATCTTCCATTATCACATCCACGGCGGCCAACCCAAGGATGAAGGATAAGGCAAGAGACTTAAAGGAACAGATCGTAAAACAGGTTAAGCTGAAAAATGCCGGAAAGAAGTAGGGATAAAAGCAAGGAATAAAAACAGGGAATAAGCGCAAGGACATAGAAGCAGCGAACCGGTGCCGGACAGAAACATGGGGAAATAGGACATAAGGATATGAACGGTTTAACGATTACATTGCGTCCGAACGGCGGAAAACATCTGTATGAGCAGATTTACGAACATATAAAGCTGGAAATCAGGAAAGGGAAGCTTCGCTCCGGGGAGAGGCTTCCCTCCACTCGTTCATTGGCAGAGTTTCTTCAGGTATCGCGCGGCACGGCAGAACTGGCCTATGAGCAGCTTCTGTCGGAGGGATATATCGAGGCGCGGCCTTACCGAGGCTATTTTGTCTGTGCTGTGGAGGAATTGGCAGGCTTGGCGGAAACGGCACGGGACGGACGGCAGTTTGCCGGAAAGGGCATGGAAACAGGGAATATCTGCAATGTGACGGAGCGGGCAGAAAGCAGGCAGGAGAGGCGGTGCGGGGAGAAAGAGGCGGCAGGGGCATATGTCTGTGACTTTTCGCCCAATGCCATAGATATGACCGCATTTCCTTATGCCACATGGAAAAAGATTACAAAGAACATATTGGTAGGGGCTAACAGTGATATGTTTACCTATAGCTGTCCAAAGGGTGATTATGCATTGCGGGAGACAATCACTCATTATCTTCATACATCCAGAGGGGTGAACTGTAGTCCGGAGCAGGTTATTATCGGGGCAGGAAATGATTATCTGCTGATGCTTCTGGAAAAAATTCTGGGCCGGCATGTGGCCATTGGCATGGAAAACCCTACCTATAAAAAGGCATACCGAATTTTTGAATCCTTTGCTTATTCTATTTTGCCGATCGCTATGGACGACTGCGGCATGAGTGCCGAGGCGCTTAGGCAGAGCGGGGCGGAAGCTGCCTATGTGATGCCGTCCCACCAATATCCGATGGGGGTAGTCATGCCTATTGGGCGGAGGATGGAATTATTGAAATGGGCGGGGGAAAAGGAAGGGCGTTATCTGATTGAGGATGATTATGACAGCGAATTCCGGTTCAAGGGAAAGCCGGTGCCTTCCCTTCAGGCTTCGGATCATTTGGGAAAGGTGATTTATGTCGGTACGTTTTCCAAATCTATCGCGCCTGCTATCCGTATCGGTTATATGGTGCTTCCGGAGCCGCTTTTGGACATATATGAGGAAAAGTGTTCTTTTTATTCTAACACGGTTTCCGGCATTGACCAACGGATCTTAAATGAATTTATACGCAACGGGCATTTTGAACGTCATCTGAACCGTATGAGGAAGATATACCGGGATAAGCACGATCTCCTTCTGAATGAATGGAAGGGGATGGAAAAGCAGTTCAGGACAATGGGGGAGAATGCGGGGCTGCATCTGCTGCTTCAGGATAAACGGGGGCGCAGGGAAGAAGAACTTGTCCGGCAGGCAGAATCGGCGGGGGTGAAAGTATATGGCCTGTCGGAATTCTGTGTAGGGCGGAGAATGTCATGTTGGGAAGGGGCCATGGTCATTCTCGGTTATGCTTCACTGAGCAGCGGGCAAATCTCGGAAGGCATTCACCGGCTGAAGCAGGTATGGGGGCATGAAAATGGAAACATTTTTATATAAAAAAGGCTTGCAAAAAGTGTAGAATTTCGTATCATGATAATATACGAAAAAATCAGACAGGTGAAAGGGCCACCTTATATAAAAAAAGAAGAGAGGATATGTAAATGACGGTTGGAAAGAAAAGAAGGGCGCTTATGAGAGCGGTTTCGGAGTTGAAAGAAGCGGATTATTCCAGAGAGCCGGAACTGGACAGTATCTATCGCAGACTGCTGAAGGGAAGGGAGCAGTTTGCCGGACTTTTAGATAAAAATATAAAAGCCGTGATGCAGATTAGTTCCTTGGATCTTACAATGCAGTACCAGACGGAAAAGATTATGGATATATCCCGGAATGTGGAAAAGGCGGCGGAAAGTATTTTCGGCACGGCATGGGATCCTTCTGTGGCGGCCGGCAGGGCGAACAGCCAGCATGAGGAACTGACGAATACAATTCTGCAGGTTTCTTCGGATACGAATGAAGTGTACCAGAAAATAGAGGAAGGGCAGACTGAACTGACGATGATTAAAGACCTTTCCAGCCAGACGATGACGGCTTCCAGGGAACTGCAGGGCGACATGGATGAACTGACCAACATTATCAACCGGATGACGGAGGTGATAGAGGGAATAGATGCCATATCGCTGCAGACCAACCTTCTGGCGCTTAACGCGGCAATAGAAGCGGCAAGAGCAGGAATGGCAGGCAGAGGATTTGCGGTGGTGGCAGGAGAAATCCGTGCACTGGCGGAAAAAACTCAGGAAATGACAAAAAGCATGGGGGAATTTGTAGAAAATATAAAAGAAGCATCCAAGAAGAGTGTCCGCAGTACGGACAGTACGATACAGGCATTGGGAACTATGGCGGAGAAAATCAGCAATGTATGGGAATTGAATGATGCCAGCCAGCATCATGTTTCCAAAGTCACCGAATCTATGAGTTCGATCGCTGCAGTCAGCGAGGAGATTACCAGTTCCATGGCGGAGATGGAAAATCAGCTGAAGAACAGCACGGATTTCATGCGTCAGGTCAGTCAGGAACTGAAGAAAGCAACGGAGCCGGTAGTGGGCATCGAGCAGACACTGGATGAAGTCGTGAAGCAGATGGGCGGCATGTCTCAGGACGCTTTTTTCCATATGGAAAACTACGAATTTTCCAAATATGTGAACAATGCCATAAATGCACACAATACATGGCTGACTAACTTGAAGCGGATGGTGGAGGACCGGACAGTGATACCGCTGCAGCTGGATGCTTCAAAATGCGGATTCGGACATTTTTATTATGCCATGACGCCGCAGATACCTGCCGTCAGACCTATATGGGATGCCTTGGGAGCCAAGCACGGACGCTTCCATCAGTATGGGGCAGAGGTAATACGGGCACTAAATAACGGGGATTATGCCAATGCGGAACATATATATAGGGAAGCGGAAAATTACTCCAGGGAATTGATTTCGGATATGCAGCGGATGGTGCAGATTGCGGGGATGAACTGACAAATCGCCCTTCCTTTGGCACAAATCTTCTGCAAATTGTGACGCACATCTGCCGGAAAGCAATGTTCAGACACGTTCTGATTTACGTTATGTTTTTGCCTGAATTCAAGAGGCACAGTGTACTGTGCTGATTGAATTCGGATGAAAACGGGGCGTGAAATGGGGCGGCAGATTGCGAGGATGACTTTTTGAACATGCTTTAGGATTTCTTGGAAATAAAAATGCCGCACCTGAAAAAAGACAGGTGCGGTACTTTTAATTGGGATTTGCGGAATTGTCTTCGCTGTCATCAAAGAACTCTTCGACTTTTGCTTCCGTTGTTTCGGCGATATCCTTTGCGGCCTCTTTTGCTGTTTCTGCAGCATCGGCTACCGCTTCGCCGACAGCCTCAGCTGCTTCTTCGGCGGCCTCCTTTACGGTTTCCTCGGCTTTTTCAAGATTTAAAGCAACATAATTGCGGGTAGAATCTTTACCTTCCGTATCGTCATCGAGATCATCGCTGAAGTCGTCAAAATCATCATCGTCATCCATATCATCTGAGTAGGAAGAGTTCTTATTCTGTAAATAATAATAAGCACCTGCCGCTGCAGCGCCTGCAAGGGCGGTAAACATTAAAAATTTACTGAATTTCTTAGCCATAAAAATACTCCTTTCAAATTCGGTGTTATAGGAATATATTAATACTATTCTACCAAAAAAGAAAGAGTTTATGTGTAAATTTTTTATGAATTATTGTGCAGCCGGAAAAAATATGTTATATTAGAAAATGACTAATAAAGTCAATATTTGACACTATACAGATAAAGGAATAAAATACTATGAACGAAAAATTTTTTGACTTAAAAAAAGAGAAGCAGGACAGGATGATTAATGCGGCATTGAAGGTTTTCGCCCTGAAAGGGTATCAGCATGCCAGCACGGATGATATTGTGGCCGAGGCCGGAATCAGCAAAGGGCTGCTGTTTCATTATTTTCAGAATAAGCTTGGGCTTTACTCTTTTCTTTTTGACTACAGTGTGCGTTTTATGCTGTTGGAACTGTCCACCTGCGGGGGGAAGGACGAGGATGATTTTTTTGAACTGTGGAAGCGGATGGAGGGAGCAAAGCTGCTGGTGCTGAAAAATTATCCGTATATGCAGGAGTTTATTGACAGCACCCGGTATGAGGACGTGAAAGAAGCGTTGTATGCCACGGAATCCAAAAAGGGGGCATTGGAAGAACTGCGTGACGAGATTTTAAGCCATGCGGATTTGTCCCGTTTCCGTCCGGAAATGGATGTGGAACGTGTGAAGGTGATGCTGAATTATACTATCCGCGGAATTCTGAACGAGAGTTTCCGGGAGGGGACATTTCACCCGAACATGATGCAGACGGAAATCAATGCTTATGTCCAGATGCTGAAAAATGTTGCATATCATCTCTGATTCCCGGGGGCAGTGCGCCCCGGGCGGGTATTGCTTATGTTATTTTATTTATTCATTTGATACGGTCCGTCGGCAGGATAGCCTCCTTTCAGCTTCTGCATGCCACGTTGGATGGCATCTTTGGAATTCTTCCAGTCTGCGTCGTTGTTTCGGTAATCGAATTTCTCCACCAGCCATGCAACATCTTCCGCCATGCGCTGCATGTTTTCTTCCATAAGCGAGAATATCATCGGATAAAAAAAGGCTTTTTCTTTGTCGTTCAGTTTGGCTTCGGCAGCTTCGCACAGGTCGCCGAAATGATGCAGGCAGAATCCCTTGCTGTTTTTGATTTTGTCACGGAAAGCCTCGTCTTTTTTGTACATAACGAAAAACGTGTCCAGATAACGGGCATATGTTTCCTCGTAACGCTTACAGATATAGCAGGAACTTTCTTTTTCGGCCACCCACATACCGATGGGATTGGAACTTTCCGCATTTTTTCTGAATTTATTCATCAAGGATGATTTTCCCGGCGTGAAAGACTTGAACTGTTCTTTCATTTCCTGATTCATACGGATATAATGGGTTTTCAGGATCCACGCATTTCCGAGAGTGTTGCCGTAATCGAACATTTTTTGGAAATGGCTGCGGCAGAATCCGGCTTTGTCGGTGGCTTCCCGGATATCGCTTTCCATATAAGAGGAGCCGGAGCCAAGGGTGAAATCCAGAAGATCCTGTTCCACATTCCGTTCAACAAAACAGAACGGACATTCATCATTGGCGTTAATGGCATCGTTTAATGGAATGGTATATAATTGTTCTTTCATAAATTTAATGACTCCTTTTCCGTAAAAAACCGGAATCTGTTTCCGGCTGCAGTAATCTGCAATATAGTTTCATTATACAGGAAAAAGTCGGCATATAAAAGTACAGGTGTTACTATTTTTTAAAAATATCTGTGCAGGGGAAGGAGGATGTTATATAATATTCATGCTGCATTCGCAGGGGCTTTTTTATATAGGAAAAAGAGCAGGGAAGTAGGAAAAGCATAAAATGAAGGGAAACGATAGGAGAAGTTGTGTATGGGTAAATTTTTAGTGGCCGGCATCGTGCAGAAGGAAACCATTATAAAGGTAGATAAGATACCGATTGAATATGCAGGGGTTACGGGGAAGCCGGACACCATATTTATGAGTATGGGCGGAGATTCCTATAATGAGTCGCTGGCTTTGGAATGGCTTGGAAATTCGGTGGATTTTATGACGATGATAGGGGAAACGGACAGCCCTTCCATTATCAATCCGCCGGGCTGTGAAGTGAGGCTGGTGACGGACTATGTGCTTCCCAGGCTGCGCCAGACACCGACAGCGGCCGTATTTTACGATAACAGCCGGAGACAGCAGATATTTGAGGATATCAAAGACTTAAGGGAGAAGGATTACGACAGGAATCTGTTCCGTGAGCGGGCCGCAAGGGCGGAGATGCTGGTGATTTCCAATGCGAATTTCTGCCGGCCGCTGGTACATATCGGGAAGGAACTGCGGAAGCCCATTGCAGTCAATATCAGGGAATACCGGAAGGAAAAATTAGGGTATAATGAGGATTTCCTGCGGGCGGCAGACATCCTTTATGTGAGCGATGACCGTCCGGTGGGTGAGCCTTATGAGTTTGTGAAGCTGCTGGCGGCAAAATACCGGCCGAGAATCGTGCTGCTTGGGCAAGGGGCGGCAGGGGTGATTCTCTATGATAAAGAGAAAAATATCATTGCCCATTATGATACGGTAAAAACCAATGAAATTGTGAATACGGTAGGGGCGGGCAATGCATTGTTTTCCTGCTTCCTGCATTTTTATAACAAGTCCCATGATTCTGTGTATGCGGTGAAAAATGCGCTTCTGTTTGCATCGTATAAAATCGGGTTTATGGGGACTTCCAACGGGTTCATGACAGAAGGGCAGATCAGCCAGTGGAGGAATCTGATCTGGCGTGACGGAAGGTGAACGGAGAGACATTGGCCAGACAGTAATGCATATGCCAGTACATCGCTGCGCAAATAACTATACCAATCATTTGCAATGTCCTTCACTTAAGCCACAGCCGGCGTCAGGAACGATGTTTTTAACTCGGACCTTCGAAAAACGCCGGCACTTAGGCACTGTATTTTAGTGCCTTAGTACCGTTGCGTTTGCCGCAGAGCGAAAGCGTGTCCGAATAAAAACATCGTTCCTGACGCCGGCTGTGGCTTAAGTGAAGGACATTGCAATCACTTGCCTGCTTTCCCGATTGCATAGGTCAAAAATCCTCAGCGTAGCCTGCTACGCCTACGTTTTTTGACCTGCACGCTCAGAAAAGCATTGTGCGTGATTAATCCGGTTATTTGTCCAACGATATACTAGAGTATGTGGATGATTTGCGGGAAGAGAGGAATGAAGAATGAAGTATATTGATATGCATTGCGATACGATTTATGAATTATATAAAAAGCAGAGGAGCGGAAGCGGAGAAAGTCTGCGGGAGAACCGCGGGCATGTTGATTTGGGGAGAATGGAAAAAGGGGATGCCATGCTGCAGAACTTTGCGTTGTTTGTGCATATGGGCAAGACGGACAATCCGCTGGAAGAGGCATTGCGGATGGCGGATCTGTATTATGAGGAACTAAGGGAAAATGAAGACCGGATTGCCCCGGTGTATTGTTTCTCGGACATCGAAAAAAACAGCAGGGAGCATAAGATATCCGCGCTTCTTACGGTGGAAGAGGGCGGCGTATGCAAGGGCGAGACGGCCTATCTGCGTGATTTCTATAGGCTGGGGGTGCGGATGATGACCCTGACTTGGAATTATGCCAATGAAATCGGCTGTCCGGCTTGGAATACTGCCGGCGCGGCGGAGAGGACAGGAGGGAGAAAGGGGCTGACGGAAAAAGGAAGGGAATTTGTGGAGGAGATGGGGCGGATTGGCATGATTGTGGATGTGTCCCATTTGTCGGATGACGGGTTCTATGATGTGCTGGAGACGCTGAAGAAGCCTTTTGTGGCCAGCCATTCCAATGCAAGGGAAGTATGTCCCTGTGCGCGTAATATGACAGACGACATGATCAGAAAGCTGGCGGAACGGGGCGGCGTTATTGGGCTGAATTTCTGTCCGGATTTTCTGACGGAGGCGGTGGCGGGAAGGGAAAATCCGGGAACGGTGGCCGCTGTTGCGGAACACGCCTGCCATATCATCCGTGTGGGGGGCGTGGAATGCCTTGGCTTGGGAAGTGATTTTGACGGGTTCGGAGGCCATGCGGAATTGCCGGACTGTTCTTATATGCCCCGTCTGGCAGATGCCTTGGGGAAGAGCGGGCTCTCGGGCGAGACGGTGGAGAAGATTTTTTATAAGAATGTCTTGCGTGTTTATAAGGATGTGCTGACAGGGTGAGCGGAATTCCGCGTTTGATGCGGAGATGGGGCGGCAGCCCGGGCAGGGGACTTACAGACAGCCGAACGCAGCCCGGCATTTTACCCGATGTCATTCACTTAAGCCACAGCCAGTGTCAGGAACGATGTTTTTATTCGGACACGCTTTCGCTCTGCGGCAAACGCAGCGGTACTAAGGCACTAAAATACAGTGCCTAAGTGCCGGCGTTTTTCGAAGGTCCGAGTTAAAAACATCGTTCCTGACACTGGATGCAGCTTAAGTGAATGACATCGGGTAAAATGCCGGGCTGTGTTCGGCTGTTTTTAAATTCCCTGCCCGGGCTGCCGTGCAGTTATAAGACGGAAGGCTGATTTTCCTGAAAAAAGGAGAGATATACTTGACATATATAGAATATCTATATATACTACAATCAGACATATATAGGAAGCCTATATAAATGCGATTCTTTGCGGTAGGCAGGTAGGGAAGGAGGTGACTGCGTTTTATTTCCGCAGGCAATGAGCCAAGCGGCTGCCTGATGCGGGCAGTGGCTTAAGGGGGTGTCATTGGGAGCATGGGAGATATTTCGGATACATTTCAGGGAGAGGAGGATTTAGGATGGATAAAACATTGATATCGGGGAGCATGGCAATGCTGCTTCTGAAATTGCTGTCGGAGGGGGATAAATACGGATATGAGATGATAGAGGCATTGCGGCAGCGGTCACAGAATGTATTTGAACTGAAGGCGGGGACGCTTTACCCACTGCTTCATGGTTTGGAAGAGAAGGGACTGCTGACTTCTTATGAGAAGAAGGTGGGGGGGAAGGTGAGAAAATATTACAGCATCACAACGGACGGAAAGAAAGTACTGAAAGCAAGGGAAGAGGAATGGCGGGAGTATTCCCGGGCAGTTTTGAATGTGTTGGCATAGGAGGGCGGCAGGATGGATGAATATTTGAGGATACTTTTAAGCCAGATACGTTGTAGGAGGGCCAGGGATATGGTAGGGAAGGAAGTCAGGGATCATATACTGGATCAGGCGGAGGCTTATGAACAGACGGGGATGGAACACAGGAAAGCATTGGAAGAGGCCGTAAGGGATATGGGGGATCCGGTGGAAGCCGGGGCGGCTCTAAACCGGCTTCACCGCCCGCAGACGGACTGGAGAATGCTGGCTCTCATAGGGCTGGTCAGTATTCTGAGCATGGCTGTGCATGCAGGCATAGGAGACAAAGGGCTGGCTTTGGATGATGCCTATGGGTTAAGGCATGGGATAGGAGTGCTGGCCGGCTATGGGCTGATGCTGGCAGTCTGCCGGATAGATTACGGTTATATAGGCAAATATGCCAAGGGGATAGCCGTTTTGTTTTGGGCAGCGGGTCTTTTCGCGTTGCTTTTCGGGCGGGGTGGGAGCGGGGCCGTGAGATGGCTTTCTTTTGGAAGTCTCGGTACGACGGACATGGCGTATCTCTATATTCCTGTGTATGGCGGGCTGCTGTACCGGTACCGGGGAGAAGGGTATGGGGGCTTGCGCAAATGTATTTTATGGCTGCTTTTTCCCGTTTTGCTGCTCCGGATGAATTCTCTGCCGGCGGTAATTTTATTGTTTCTTATATTGGCTGCCATGCTGTCGGCTGTGATAGGGAAGGGGTGGCTGCAAGTCCGCAGAAAGAGAACACTGGCTGCATTTTGGGGATGCTTCGGCCTGCTGCCATGTGTGTGGGCGGCCGTTCTTTTTGCTTCGGGGAAATTGCCTGCTTATCAGACAGAGCGGCTAAAGGTGTTTTTGGGGCAGGAAGGGAGCGTCGGGAATTATCAGATGATGATGGCTTCGGAATGCCTTAAGAATAGCCGGCTGATTGGGGGCAGCGGAGGTGAAATAACCAATCTGGCCAGCATACAAAATGAATATTTGCTGAATTTTGTAGCAAATGATTACGGAATGGCGGCAATGGTTTTTATCGGCCTGCTGTTGCTGGCAGTGGCAGCCCGGGTGATTCATGTATCTTTCAGGCAGGGAAATTCATTGGGAATGATAATGGGGTGCGGCTGCGGCATGTTTTTTGAGGCAGTGACAATCATTGACCTTCTGCATTGTTTCGGGAAGATACCCCCTACCAGACTTTTTCTGCCTTTTCTGTCACCGGATACGGGAGGGTTGGCAGTGGCCTATATATTGGCAGGAGTTGTGCTGAGTGTATACCGGTTCCAAAGGATAAACGGTAATTATGCCGTGGCTGCTGAAAACGGGCAGTAATTTCTGTTCCGGAATGACTTGTCCGCATTTGCTGCAATAGAATATATGTTCCGGAAAAACCGGGAATTGATTTGTAACAGTTCAGCCTGAATGTAATGTTGGGAGGCGGACGCCCGTGCGCGAG
>CAJUIM010000087.1 GCA_910586275.1 uncultured Lachnospiraceae bacterium
TAGATTTTTCGCAAACAGCAGAATAAAAGCATAAAAGATTTATGAGAAAATGCAACACCCTATGTGGGAGAAAGGGGGAATTGACCTGTCGATAAAAGAGCATGGAATGGTAAATTGTGAACCATGCGTCATTTTTGCGTCTGAAGGGACTTAGAGCATGAGGAACAGGGCGGGCCAAGAAAAAGTGATGAAAAATGACAATGTCAATAACAAGCAGCAACAGGAATCAAAAAAAAGTCAATTCTTATATTTGCTTAAAATCTGTGCATACTATAGTAAACGATTTTTGCAGAGTGCATTTTTGGCCGGCGCATAGCAATAATCGGCATGGGAAATGTGGCAAAGAGATAAGTGATCATTTTCGGCAAAAAGAGATATTAGTATATGCGGAAAGGAGCGGGAAGCATTATGGATTATATCAATGCATTTTGGGTAGGAGGGCTGATCTGTGCCCTGATTCAGATCTTGATGGAAAAGACCAAGCTTATGCCGGGCAGAATCATGGTTCTGCTTGTCTGCCTTGGGGCAGTAATCAGCGTTTTCGGTATTTATGAGCCTTTTCAGGAGTATGCGGGGGCCGGGGCATCCGTGCCGCTGCTGGGATTTGGAAATGTGCTTATGAAAGGGGTGAAGGAGGCCGTGGATGAGTCCGGATTCATCGGTATCTTTAAAGGGGGATTTAAGGCCGGGGCAGTAGGAACGAGCGCGGCCTTGGTGTTCGGCTATCTGGCAAGTCTTGTGTTCAATCCGAAAATGAAAAAGTAATAGGGAATATTTTCCCTATTTCTTTTGATATTTCCATTCCAGCTTAATCATTTCCAATATTTTCTTACGGTTCTGCAGCGAAAGCTGATTATAGTAATAGAGCAATTCTTTTTCGCTTTTTTTCAGATTTTTAAATTTTCTGTCATTTTGAGGGTCGTTGATGAAACTGAGGAAATCGACGTCGATATCTTCTGAGGAACTATTGTCCGGTACCTTGCCTGTTTCCTGATTGCCAATCAGGAAATCCAGAAGTGTCTCAACCGGTATGTGATAGAGATTGGCAAGATGATACAGTGCCTCGGCAGGGGGAATGATTCTCCCTGTTTCATAATGAGAGTAGGTCTGTGTAATGATATTGAGATAGGAAGCCACATGGTATTGGGTATAGCCATGTGCTTTGCGTAATTCTTTTAAGTGTTGCCCAATCGTTCTTTCTGGCATATCATCTTTCCTTCTTAAAACTCTTTGGAATGACATATCACTGCTGCATATACGCAGCTTACTCCATAGTTTATATATTATCTATTTAAAGTAGGACTTGAAATTATATTATTGATAGGATATGATAAAATGAATTATATTATTAATATAATATAAAGGAAATGAAAAAATAGAAGGAGAAGTGGGAGAACATAATTTTCCATGATAATCTGAAAGATTTACGGCAAATCAAGGATATTGTAAAACGGGAAGGGATAAGGGTGGTGCATAAAGCAAAGTGCGCCGCGGCGTACGGATAGGTGAAAAGAGATGAAAAATGCTGTTTATAATTATTTTGTGAGAAAAAACGGGAATATACGGTATGAATATGAAAGATATGTGATGGAGCATATGGAAGAACATTATGAACACCGTTTTCTTCATTGGAAAATATTGCTGAAACTGAATATGCACTACCGTGTAAGGAGAGCAAAAGGCCCGATGATTTATTTTGACCGCTCCGGGGACGGCATAGGCGGTTTTGTTTCGGCGATAGAGGAAAATGCAGGCAGCAGGGGAAAGCGGGCAGCGTCAAGGGCGGCAGCGGAGAACGTATGGCTGTCGTGCCCAAGGGTGAGCAGCCGCGAGGTATGCCTAAGATGGGAAACGGAGGCGGACGTCTGCAATGTTTACCGTTCAGGAAACGGTACGGATTTTAAATTTGTCTGCAAAGTCTTCCGGGACAGAATATATATAGACGATACCGTGCAGGCAGGCACGGAATATGCTTACAAAATAAAGGTGAGCAGAAATGAGAAGAATTACAGCAGATTTTCCAATGTGGTCAGCGTAAAGACATTGCTGCCGGGAAAGTATGAACTTATTTACGGCACCGCCGGGCTTTGCAGAAAAGGGGCGGAATCAGAGACGTGCGGAAGGATGAGTGAAATGAACCTGGCCAAAATGCTTATGAAATATGACATTATTTCCTTTGATGTCTTTGACACTCTGCTGCTGCGTCCTTTTCGGAAGCCTTCGGATTTATTTATGCTTGTAGGGCAGAAGCTGGACATTATGGACTACTGCTCCATCCGGCTGCAGGCGGAGGAGGATGCCAGAAAATACAATATGCTGATAAGGGGCAACCGGGAAGTGACGCTGGAGGAAATCTATGGGAATGTGGAAAAGCAGACGGGAGTGCCGAAAGAGTACGGCATGCAGGCGGAACTGGAAACGGAGTTCGGCCTTTGCAAAGCGAATCCGTATATGCAGAGGGTGTATCGCTTGGTAAAGCATCAGAAGAAGAAAGTAATTGCGCTGTCGGATATGTATCTCGGTAAGGATACTATGAGGAAGCTGCTGGCTGCAAACGGATATGCTGATTTGGATGATATATTGGTTTCCTGCGATTATAATGCATCAAAGTCACAGGGGGGACTGTACGATATACTGATTTCCAAGTATGGAACGGAGCATGGCCGGAAAATGATTCATATAGGGGACAATGCGAAAACAGACATAGATAGGGCAAGAGAGAAAGGAATAGAGGCATATCATTATATATCGGTGAATGAGTCCGGAGACCAATACCGCGCTGCCAATATGTCCCGTCTGGTGGGATCTGCATATGCAGGCATAGTGAATGCGCATTTACATAACGGAGTCCGCAGATTTTCCCCGTACTATGAGGTGGGGTTTGTGTATGCGGGGATATATGTGATGGGATTCTGCTGCTGGATTCATAAAAAGGCAGTGGCAAACCATATTACCAAAATTCTTTTTCTCGCCCGGGAAGGCGATATTTACCGGAAAGTATTCCAACAGTTGTTCCAAGATGTGGAAACCGAGTATGTCCTCTGGTCGCGTGTCCCGGTGGCAAAGACTGTGGTGAAAAAGAATCGGCATCCTTATCTGCTGCAGCTTGTGCACCATAAAGCACATGCCATATATAAATCCAAAGTGGGAAGGCTGTTTGACTGTATCGGGATAGGGGAACTGAAAAAGTATTTTCCCGCTTATAAAATCAGGGAAGAGGAGTTTCTGTCGTCTTCCAACGAAAAGATTGTGGAGAATCTGCTGACCGATCATTGGGAAGAGGTATGCGGCTGCTATGAAGCAGACGGCATGCGGATCAGGGAATATCTGGAAGGAATGGTCCGCGGACATTCCAGGGCAGCGGTAGTGGATGTGGGGTGGTCCGGCAATAATGTGCTGCAGGTGAAATATCTGATAGAGGAGGTTTATAAAAGCGAGTGCCGCATCCATTGCTATCTGGCGGCGGCAAGAGAAGTCAACGATACCTATATGGCATCCATGATGCAGTCCGAAGAGGTGGAGACTTATATCTTTTCAAATTTGGTGAACAGGGGGCTGCATGATTTTCATCAGGAGACAAACGAGCGGCTGAATTCTTTTTTCTTTGAAATATTGACACAGTCCTGCACCCCTACTTTCTTAGGCTTTGACGGCGATAAGTTTCTGTATGATATCCCGGAAGTGGAGAATTTCGGGCATAATAAGGAGATTCATCGGGGGATCTTGGATTTTGCAAAGATTTACTCGGAGACGTTCAGGGAATATCCGTATATGAAGAATATTTCGGGGCATGACGCATATATGCCGTTTCGCCTGTTTGTCAGTGATCTGTCATGGCTGAGGGAATATTTTCCGGAATATGTTTTTGGCAGGGATTTATTTGCCACGCAGGAAAAGGCAGTGATGGAAACGGTAAAAGAAGTAATGCAGGCCAAGAACTTATGACAGGGCCGCGGTTTAAGTGAAGGACATCGGAGGGCCGAGGAATAGTTTTACAGGAGAGGATGGCTATGGTTATTTATCAGGCATTGTCTACATATCAGATACTGGAATGCATAGAACATAGATTTCTGTATCATAAAGAGGACAGATGTGGGCTGATTTTGGGAAATTACATATCGGAGAGGTTCAGGAATTACAGGCAGCTGGAGGCTTTCTTTGATGAACTGTATTTGTTCCGGTTCGGAGGATACCGTGGAAAGGCGGAAAGCATTCTGCAGGAAGTGGAGGAAGAGGTAAAAAACACCATTCCTTACCCGCTGCATGAGATTGACCGGTTTTACATTGCAGGGATCCATACCTATCTGCAGGCGTATATGCTGGAAAAGGGTGTTTCTTTTGCTATGTTTGAGGATGGCAGCGGGGCATTGAGCAGGCCATGGATCTTGGCGGAGATTGCCAGAAAAAATGAGGCGGAAAAATATGAAATCATCGACAGCTATCGTCTGTATACTCACGAAAGTGACCTCATCAGTCAGAAGTATTGCGACCTTGGGGCGCAGCTGCCCGGTTTTGCGGATGAAAAGGCAGTGGATTTCAATATATTGGCCAATTTCCGGAAATTGCCGGAAGAGATTCAGACACGGATTCTGTCTTTTTTCGGGATAAGGGAAAAAATCAATGTGGGAAAAGACAAAACGCTGATTCTGACACAGCAGTTTGCAAATCTGGGGCAGTTAAGTTTTGAGGGGCAGGTTCTGATTTACCAGGAATTGCTGGATTTTTATCTGGAGACGGATCGGCCGGCTCTGAAAGTCCATCCGGACGATATTATGTATTATGACCTGCTCTTTCCCGAAGCCGTCATTATTGACCAGACTTTTCCTTCGGAACTGATTCCCTTTGCTTTTACGGATATTCCAAAAAAAATCGTGACTGTCAGTTCCACGGGGATTCATTTAATCGGCAATATGTTTGAGCAGAGCATACAGTTTAACGAACTTTACGAACGGTCTTTTCCGAGCAATTACCTTTATCTGACTGCATTGAAATTATTGGAATGGCTTGGCGCAGAGGAAGCCGGATTTCTTGGCGGCAATGAACTGCAGATGAGAAATCTGGCAGAGAATAGCCGGCGGGTAAAGGGGAAAGTGAAGATTCAGGGGGGAAATGCGGACATCCTTGTCTGTGACGACTACTCTGTCACAGAAGGCGGCATGGCTTTGCAAAGGTATAGGGAGCGGAAAGCGGATACGGTGATTTTTCTGAATTCCAATGAAACATATAGTTTTTATGAGTGGGATGACAGGAGTGTCTTTGAAGAAATGCTGCCTGTCATAGTAAAGAAAGACAAGGTTTCGGAGAGGGAATATTATGATGAGCCGAAAGCGCATGTCATTTATATATTGACTCGGAGGGAAGATGTGAAAGAAAGGTGCGGGAGATTTACTATGGAAGAGAAGTTGGAACATGTGGGAGCCATAATCCGGGTAAGCGGCTGTCCGGAAACGGAACGGGAGATAAAGATGCTGGAAGGCAGGCTTGCGGCCACGGAACGGAGGCTGCTCCAATATATCGAAAACGAAAAGCTTTTGCTGGAAAGGCTGAAGGAATGCGGCCAGGCTGCTGACTTTGGAGGGCAGCTGTCCCATAGGGCATAGGAGAAGGGCAGGAATGTACTTAAAAAAGAACGCAGCGATACAGGGAAAGGAAGAGGAGATATGAAGACAATTGCAGTAATTCCTGCCCGCTACGGTTCCACAAGGCTGGCCGGTAAGCCTTTGGCGGATATATGCGGGAAACCTATGGTATGGTGGGTGTACCAAAGGGTATGTCAGATTGAGGAATTGGAAGGAGTGTATGTGGCAACGGATGACGACCGTATCGGTCAATGCTGCGGGAAGTATGGAATTCCGTATTTTATGACAAAGTCCACGCACCGGACGGCGGCAGAAAGGCTGTGGGAGGTTTCCGGGCGGATAGAGGTTGATTTTTATCTGCAGATTAACGGAGATGAGCCATTGGTTGACATGGAGGCAGTGAGAGCTGCCATTCCCGAAAAAGTGCCTTTGGATAGGGAATTTGGCACAAATATTGTCACTCCGGTGAGGGATGCGGCTCAGCTGATGGATCCCTCCAATATAAAGGCAATCTTTGATAAAGATATGAGAGCACTGTATATGTCTAGGACACCTGTTCCGTATCCGTTCCAATCCATCCGGTTTGATTATTATAAGCATGTGGGGATTATAGGATACAATAAGAAAATGCTGGATTTTTATGCGCAGTCTCGGCCGGGAAGGTGGGAGACTATAGAGGGCATAGATACGCTCCGGTTTATGGATTATGGGAAAGAACTGCGGCTTGTGATTGTGGACGGATGCAGGACATTATCTGTGGATACACAGAAAGACTTGGATGAGGTCAGAAAGATAATGGTCGGACAGGGGGAGGTACATGAAGGAGAAGATTAAGCTGTTGGACTGTACTCTGCGTGACGGAGGATATGTCAACGGATGGAATTTCGGCAAGCATAGCATTAAGGAAATCATCAGAGATTTGGTAAAAGCCGGAGTGGACATTGTGGAGGTGGGATTCTTAAGAAAGGCGGATGACTATCTTCCTTCGGAGGATGTGACAAGATGGGAGGACGTAAACCGGATTAAGGAATATCTGCCGGAGGAAAAAGGCAGGACATTGTTCAGCACCATGTGCATCCATGATTTTTATGATACTGCGCTTCTTCCCGAAGCCGGCCAATGCTGTATTGATATGCTTCGGGTAACCTTTCACGGTTATGATTATAAGGAAGGGCTGGCTTTCTGCAGAAGGGCGATGGAAAAAGGATACCGGATAAGCTGCAACCCTATTAACATTATGGGATACGGGGATACGGAACTGTTGGGATTGCTGGAGGCAGTAAACAGGCTGCACCCGTATGCTTTTACCATTGTGGACACGTTTGGAAGCATGATGCAGAAGGATCTGGACAGGCTGGTCAGCTTGGTGGAACACAATCTGGAACAGGAAATTTTGCTGGGGCTGCATCTGCATGAGAACCTTTCGCAAAGTTTTTCTCTGGCTCAGAAATTCCTGAACAAGCATTTGCACAGAGAAGTGATTATTGACGGTAGCCTTATGGGCATGGGGAGGATACCGGGGAACTTATCGTTGGAACTGATTGCAAATTATTTAAATGAGGATTTTGATAAGGGCTATGATATTGACTGCATGCTGGATACGATAGAGGATCATATTGCGCCTCTGAAAGGAGAGAATAGCTGGGGATATACGCCCACTTATTTTCTGAGTGCGAAATACAATCTCCATAGAAATTATGCGGAACATTATCTGGGGAAGGGGAATCTGACCCATAGGGACATCAATCATATTCTCAGCAGGATACCGGAAAGCAAGAAGGCGGCTTTCAATGAGGCGTATGCGGATTCTGTCTATGAGGAATATTTAAGGAACCATATAGAGGATGCCGGGAGCAGGGCGGAACTGAAAGAGGCATTGGCCGGCAGGAGGCTGCTGGTAATGGCGCCGGGAAAGACCATTGCCCTGTTTGAAAAGGATATCCGCAAGACCATTGAGACGGAAAATCCGGCCGTTATTTTCCTCAACTTCATGGATGAACGGTTCAGGGCGGATTATGTATTTTTCAGCAATAACAAACGGTATGAAAAATATATTGACAGCTGCCGCTGTCCGGTAATTGCCACCTCCAATATCACATGCCGGGCGGAGTACCGTTTGGACTATAATAGCCTAGCCGGGGCATTCCGGCAGGGATGCAATAGCTTGATCATGCTGCTGCGGCTGTTTTCCGATTTAGGCATAGGAAGGGTCATGCTGGCCGGCGCGGACGGTTACCGGGGCGGGGACGATTACTTTGATTCCAGTATCCATAGCTTTACGGAGCACAGCCATAACTTCAATTATTCGGTGGCATCGGCAATACGCCGGCAGGGGGTGGAAGTGCAGTTCCTCACTCCCAGCTGCTATGACATAGGCAGGGAGGGATGAGATGAAGTATAAACTTTTTATCATTGATGTGGACGGAACCATGACAGACGGGGGAATATACTATGGGGAAAACAGAGAGGAATGGAAAAAGTTCTGTACGAAAGATGCCGCCGGTTTTTTTGCGGTACATGAAAGCGGGGCAAAGACAATGGTATTGACCGGAAGAAAATGCCAGGCTACACAGCGGCGGATGACGGAACTGAAAGCGGATTATGTATTTCAGGGAATCACGGATAAGGAAGAGTTTGTCCGGCAGTTTCTGGCTGACCGGCAGATTGGCTGGGAGCAGGCAGTGTATATCGGGGACGACCTGAATGACTTATTGCTTATGGAAAAGTGCGGGTATGCAGGCTGTCCGGCAGACAGCTGCAAGGAAGTAAAAGCCGCAGCCGGCTATGTCAGTTCCGTGAAGGGAGGGCACGGGGCTGTCAGAGACATAGTGGAGCATATTTTTGAAGAGGAGGGGATTTGGGAAGAAATAGTCAGGAAGATTTATATGTGCGGGAGGTGACGGAACTGCATCATCCAAAAAACAAACATTAAAAACAACATAAAAACAACAACAAAGATGTTGCATTTATTGACTTTTGCAAAAAAACTGTTTATAATAAGGTATAAGATACGAAACCAAAAAAATGAACATAAGTGGGGAATGGTTTGTCGAATACCGCAGGCAGGGCGGCGAAAGGAGATATCATGGGATTATACCAATATGAAGCTTCGGATATTAAGAAAACAAAACGGATCGACCGGCTGATAGCCAATTTATTTGCAAAGATGCCGGAGATTGAATCGGCAAGAGCAAGGCTGATTACGGAATCTTACCGGATGACGGAGGAGGAGCCGATGATCATCCGGCGGGCAAAGGCATTTGCCCATATTTTGGAAAATATCCCTATTATTATCCGGGAGGACGAACTGGTCGTCGGCAGCAGCACCATTGCACCCCGGGGCTGCCAGACCTATCCGGAGTTTTCTTATGAATGGCTGGAAGCAGAGTTCGATACGGTAGCGGGACGCAGCGCAGACCCTTTTTACATATCGGAAGAGGCAAAAAGGGAGATAAAAGAAGCGGACCGCTACTGGAAGGGGAAAACCACCAGTGAACTGGCGACCTCTTATATGGAGCCGGAAACTTTGACGGCCATGGAGCACAATATGTTTACGCCGGGCAATTATTTTTACAATGGGGTAGGCCATGTAACCGTGCAGTATGAGAAGGTTCTTGCCGTGGGTTATGAAGGCATCCGCTCGGAAGCCGAGAGACGGCTTGCGGAGTGTGATTTCGGAGACGGGAATTACGCAAGGAAGTCTCGGTTCCTGCAGGCGGTAATCATCAGCTGCAATGCGGTGATTGCCTATGCGCAGAGGTATGCCGAACTGGCAGGAAAGATGGCGCAGGAATGCGGGGACGAGGCCAGGAAAGCGGAACTTCTGCAGATCAGCAAAAACTGCGGCAGAGTGCCGGCGAAGGGGGCGGAAACGTTTTATGAGGCCTGTCAGTCGTTCTGGTTCGTGCAGCAGCTGCTGCAGTTAGAGTCCAGCGGGCATTCCATCTCTCCCGGGCGTTTTGACCAGTATATGTATCCCTATTACGAAAAGGACAGGAAAAACGGGACGCTGAGCAGGGAATTTGCTCAGGAACTGATTGACTGTATCTGGGTAAAGCTGAATGACCTGAATAAATGCAGAGATGCGGTTTCTGCGGAAGGGTTCGCGGGATACAGCCTGTTTCAGAACTTAATTGCAGGGGGGCAGAATGGGGACGGCGTGGATGTGACCAATGATCTTTCTTTTATGACGATTCAGGCTTCCATGCATGTGCAGCTTCCCCAACCGTCCTTTTCGGTGCGCGTGTGGAACGGCTCTCCCCATGAGTTTCTGGTGAAAGCAGCGGAACTTACCAGAACGGGAGTGGGGCTGCCGGCTTACTACAATGACGAAGTGATTATACCGGCTTTGCAGAACCGGGGGCTGACTTTGCAGGATGCCAGGGAGTATAATATTATCGGATGCGTGGAACCTCAGAAGGCGGGGAAGACGGAAGGGTGGCATGATGCGGCATTCTTTAATATGTGCCGCCCGCTGGAATTGGTGTTCTCACAGGGCATGGACAGAGGTGTGCCGGTAGGCGTGAAAACCAAGGCCGTAGAGGAAATGCAGACTTTTGAGGAATTTTATGATGCCTATAAAGAACAGATGAATTACATGATTAAGCTGTTGGTAAATGCGGACAATGCCATTGACGTGGCTCATGCGGAACGATGCCCGCTGCCGTTCCTTTCCTGTATGGTGGATGACTGCATGGAACGGGGGCTTTCCGTCCAGGAAGGCGGCGCCGTCTATAATTTCACCGGCCCTCAGGGCTTTGGCGTGGCGAATATGGCGGATTCCCTCTATGCGGTAAAGACATTGGTGTTTGACGAGCAGAAAGTGACTTTGAAGGAATATAAGGAAGCCTTGTCAACCAATTACGGGAAAGGGCTTACGAAAGAAATGATAGGGGATATGACGACACAGATAGCCGCCAGCCTGAAATCCGCCGGTCAGGAAATCGGGGAAAAAGAGGTGGCCGCCATTATGAAGACGGTAATGGAAACCGCGGAAATGCCCGCAGTGAAAGAAAAGGGAGAGAAGCTGCTGAAGCTGATTGCGGACGTGCCGAAATTCGGCAATGACATTCCGGAAGTGGATGCCTTTGCCCGGGACGTGGCTTATACCTATACAAGGCCGCTGCAGGAATATAAGAATCCCAGAGGCGGCATCTTCCAGGCAGGACTGTATCCGGTGTCCGCAAACGTGCCCTTGGGGGCGCAGACGGGCGCAACGCCGGACGGACGGCTGGCTGGCACGCCGGTGGCGGACGGGGTATCGCCTTCGGCCGGCAAGGATGTGAACGGCCCTACGGCCGCGGCAAATTCGGTGGCAAGGCTGGATCATTACATTGCTTCCAACGGGACGCTGTTCAATCAGAAATTCCATCCTTCCGCACTGAGCGGAAGGGAAGGCTTAGAGAAATTCGTGGCATTAATCAGGGCTTATTTTGACCAGAAAGGCAGCCATATGCAGTTCAATGTGGTCAGCCGGGAAACTTTGCTGGATGCACAGAAGAATCCGGACAAGTATAAGCACTTAGTGGTGCGGGTAGCAGGGTACAGCGCACTGTTCACTACGCTGTCCCGTTCTTTGCAGGATGATATCATCAACCGGACGGAGCAGGGATTTAATTATTGATCCCTGCAGGCAGCGGACGGGAAAAGGAAAGGGAAACGGAATGGAAGATTACAGGCAGACAAAAGGACGCATATTTGATATCCAAAAATTTTCAATCCATGACGGGGACGGCATCCGTACTATTGTTTTTCTGAAAGGATGCGTCCTTCGGTGCCGGTGGTGCTGCAATCCGGAATCTCAGGAGTATGCCATTCAGACGATGAGGGTGGCCGGAGAGGAAAAAGTGATCGGCAGGGATGTGACGGTGGCGGAAGTGATGGAGACGGTGGAACAGGACAGGCCATATTATTACCGTTCCGGCGGCGGGCTGACGCTGTCCGGCGGGGAAAGCCTCTGTCAGCCGGAATTTGCCGGGGCATTGCTGCGTGCGGCCAAGGAAAGCGGCATTTCCACCGCCATGGAGAGCATGGCCTGCGCCGATTTCGGGGTGATTGAAAAGATTTTGCCCTATTTGGATCATTACTTACTGGATATCAAACATATGGATCCGGCGAAGCATAAGGAATTTACGGGACGCTCCAATGAGCTTATGCTGGAAAATGCGGAGAAGATTGCCCGTTCGGGACAGAGCCGGCTGAGCATACGGGTGCCGGTGATTCCTACGTTCAATGACAGTGAGGAGGAAATACGGGCCATTGCCCGGTATGCGGGGAATCTGCCGAATGTGGAGAAGATACATTTGCTTCCCTACCATCGTCTGGGGCAGGATAAGTATGACGGGCTGGGCAGGGAATACCGGATGCGGGACATAGTGCCGCCTGAGGCCGGACATATGCAGGAACTGAAACGGGCGGCAGAGGCGGAATCCGGTTTGGCCTGCCAGATTGGCGGGTAATTGGCAGGAGAAACGGGCCGGCGGAAAAAACAGGAGAAGTGTGGGGATAGGTATGGCGATGAAAGATAATTTATCAACGGAAGGGAAAACAAGGATTGTTCAGGAATTGGTGCCGGGCAAGCAGATAACCATTGCCCATCTGATAGCTAATCCGGATAAAGTGCTGTATGAAAAGCTGGGGCTGGATCCGAGCGTGGATTATTCCCGTTCGGCAATCGGCGTGCTGACAATCAGCCCGGCGGAAACGGCAGTCATTGCGGCAGATATTGCAGTGAAGGCGGCGGGCGTGGAATTGGGGTTTGTGGACAGGTTCAGCGGAACTCTGATTGTGACGGGGACGGTATCGGAGACGGAGGCTTCCCTGAAGGCGGTGCTGGATTATACGAAGGAAAAAATGGGATTTGCCGTCTGTCCCTTTACCCGTACTTAAAAAGTTGGCATCGGATGTCTGCGGCAGGAGGCATCCGATTTCTGTTTTTAGGGAAGTATGCCGCTACGCGGCGCACGGGGCGTACGATAAGCGGCGCGGATTTGATTTGAAAACGGCAGGAGCGGTAACGGTATGAAGAAAATTATATTGATGGGACGGAGTGAGTCGGGAAAGACTACTTTGACACAGGCCTTGAAAGGGGAGCATATTAAATATCATAAAACCCAGTATATTAATTATTTTGACGTAATTATAGATACTCCCGGGGAATACATACAGACAAAGCAGCTAGGCTACGCATTGGCATTGTATGCTTATGAAGCGGATATTGTGGGGCTGCTTCTGGCAGCTACGGAGCCTTATTCCCTATATCCGCCCAATATAACTTGTATGGTGAACCGGGAAGTAATAGGCATCGTGACGAAAATAAACGAGAAAAATGGGGATGTAGGAAGGGCGGAGCGGTGGCTTAGGCTGACCGGCTGCCGGAAGATTTTTTTTGTGGATTCCAAAAAACAGGAAGGGATTCCGGAACTGCTGGAATATCTGCGGGAAGAAGGGGACAGGATGCCTTGGGAAAGATAAGCTATGCCTGTTATTTAGAGTAAAGCGATAAGGGGGAACATGAAGAGATAAGGGGGAGCATGAAGAGATAAGGGGAACATGAAGAGATAAGGGGGAGCATGAAGAGATAAGGGGAGCATGAAGAGATAAGGGGAGCATGAAGCGATAAGGGGAACATGAAGCGATAAGGGGAACATGAAGCGATAGGAGGGGACGTAAAGTGATAAGAGGAGAGCAGTATGGAGGGTAAATTGAAATTTCCCGTGCTGTTAGTCCATGGCATGGGGTTCAGGGACGGAAAACATATGAATTATTGGGGGAGGATTCCCGCAAAGCTGGAAGAGATCGGGTGCAAAGTTTATTACGGCAATCAGGACAGCAACGGGACAATAGAGTCAAACGGTGAGTTCCTTGCCGGGAGAATCAAAGAAATTATAGCACAATCCGGTGCGGAGAAGCTGAATGTGATTGCGCATTCCAAAGGGGGCTTGGACATGAGGTACGCCATTTCCACATTAAAAATGTCCCAATATATTGCGTCTCTTACGACAATCAGCACGCCCCATCACGGCTCCCTGACGGCTGACCGGCTGCTACGGCTGCCGGAATTCCTGATTCGGTCAGCGGCAGGCTGCTCGGATATTTGGTTAAGGCTTTGGGGGGATAAAAATCCTAATGCATATGAGGTGTTTCAGACGTTTACCACGGATGCGGCAGAAGAATTTAACCGAAGAAACCCGGATGAGCCGGGGGTGTATTATCAAAGCTACGCCTTTGTCATGAAACATGCATGGAGCGATATATTTATGCTTGTGCCCAGTGCCGTGGTGGGTTTTTTTGAGGGTCCCAATGACGGCCTGCTTACGCCCAGGGCAGTGGAATGGGCGGATTTCCGAGGGGTTTTTACCGGCAGTTCCAATAGAGGCATATCCCATTGTGACGAAGTGGATATGCGCAGGAAAAGACTGACGGGCAGGCAGGGGGAAGGCATTCGGGACATTACCGATTTTTATGCAGGGGTTGTTAAGGACTTATGCGGAAAAGGCTTTTAGGTGCGGGCATGTTGTAAAAATTCCAGCAGTTTTTCCGGTGAGGAATTCAGAATCAGTTCCGTAGGGAAATCGGTTTCATGGATTAATTCCAGAGCATGCCGAAAATTGCCGATACCCGCATGGCCGTGGCTGTCGCTGGAAAGGAGTACCGGATAGCGGTATTTTCTGCATAGTTCCAGTATGGTGCGGTCATTTTCCTTTGCATTGCCCCGGTAGCCATCGGGCGCAAGGGAACTGTTGTTTATCTCAAGCAGGACATGATAATCCATGGCGGCTTCCGTCAGACGCTGATAATCCACCGGATATCTTTCGTCATCGGGATGGGCAAGGATACGGATGCAGGAATTGGACATGGCGCGTATATAGCTTTCCGTATTTTCTTCCCTGCTTCCGGGAGTGAGGCAGGGCAGGTGCATAGCTGCCAAACAATAGTCCAAATGTTCCATGATATCCTCCGGCAGGTCAAGCCGGCCCGATGGATCCATAATATTTACTTCGGCACCGTATAAAATACGGATGCCCATACGGAAAGCGGGGGCATGGAACAGTCCGCGGAAATAGGAAAGGGTGCATGCGTGCGGAAGGGCAGGGCCATGTTCGCTGATGCCAAGCAGTTTCATGCCCTTCAGAGCGGCGTGCCGTACCATATCGGTAACGGTGTCCTGCGTATGATGCCCGCTGGCGATGGTATGTGTATGGATATCTGACGGAAAAGGATTCATGGGCGGCCTCCGTAAAGTGAACTGATTTTTGCCGGCTTGTCTTATGCCGGTGAAGGAACTAAATATTATAATTCATAGGTATAGGATTCTCAATGGGATCTGCATATAGCTTTCGGTAGCTTAGAGGAGACATGCCGCAATACTTCCGGAAAATCTCACAATAATAGCTTGCGCTGCTGAAACCGCACCGAAAAGCGATGTCTGTAACGTTTGGGTTGGTGCCCAGCAGAGGGGTAAGGCTTTTCCGCAGGCGGAACTTTGTCAGGTAGGCAATAGGAGTGCTGCGGAGATATTTTTTAAACAGCAGGGAACATCTGCTTTTGCAGCATGTGCCTGCAGAGGCAATATTTTCCAATACAAGATGTTCTCTGTAATGCTCTTCCATAAAAGCAATCATTTGCTTTAAGGAAATGAGATCGGAAGACTCTGTTTGCCAGTATGGAATTTCAAGACGGATATTTTTATACAGCATCCTCATTATGAAAAGAAAGTCTTCCAGTGCCTGAAAGTAGCAGGAGAAATCCAAGGGTCTGCCCTCGGAACTATTCCCAAAGCATTGGTGCAGGCGGTCCAGCCTTTCTAAAATATCCGCCTGCCAGCCGTTCCGGTTCAGCTGAAAATAAGGCAGGGTAATATTTTCCGTGATACGTTCAACTAAATTATCGTAAAACCAGCGGTTGATTTTCAGCAAATCCGGAGAGAATAAAATGCAGATAAACTCGCATTCCTGGCGGTCCGGAGAAAATCCGTAGTGAAGCTGTCTGCTGTTTACCATAATACCGTTGCCTTCGGTCAGTTCTATCAATTTTCCGTTGACATTATAGGTCATTTTTCCCTTTTTTATTAAAATGAATTCTAAGTCTGCATGCCAATGACTGATATCGGAGTAGTCGGGATAGCGGGATAAAATTCCGTATTGGGAATAGGCAGGGAACAAAGGGTTGTTATATGCCACTTTTTCGGAATTATCAGGATAAAGGAAGGAATGGCGTTTTCCGAGAAAATTCATATGAGCATTTCTCCTAAAAAGTATATTATTATAATAATTATACAATATTCTTAGAGAATTTGGTAGAGAAATCTGATAATGTGATGAAATAAATGTAACAGTTCAGCCTGAATGTTGTGTTGAGAGGCGGACGCACGGGAGGGAT
>CAJUIM010000088.1 GCA_910586275.1 uncultured Lachnospiraceae bacterium
GCTGGCTTGACATGGCTGAAATTGAACTAAATGTAATGACACGCCAATGCTTGTCTCGCCGTATAGATACAATCGTCAGACTTAAAAAGGAACTGTCTGCATGGGAAACGGAGCGCAATCGTAATGAGGCTAAAATACAGTGGCATTTCCAAACGGGAGATGCCAGAGAAAAGCTGATATCACTTTATCCGGTAATTTCATCTGTCACCTCATAACAGAGGTGACAGATACGCTAAATATCAATGATACAGCACACTGGGAAGAGATAACAAAAAGGAAAAGGGATAACGGAAAACAGCGTAACATGGAAATTGGCACTGGAAACGGAAAAGGGAATATAGTATGATAAAAATTAAGAGGAAGTCGGAAAAACAGAAAAAGGAACCAAGGCAATGTAAACGGCGGGCAGGGAGCATGGAGAAACGGTAAAAATGATTGCGGTATCACAGGTTAAGAAAAAGTTCGGCAGGAAGCAAATACTTCGGGATATTAGTTTTCAGGTAAAATGCGGGGAGTGTGTGGCTGTGGTGGGAAGGAATGGCTGCGGGAAATCTACGCTTCTGCAGATTATGGCAGGAATCCTTAAGGCGGATGAGGGCAGTATCCGCTATTTCGGGCAGGATACCGGAAAGGGGAAAAAGGTATTCAGGAAGTATTGTGGATATGTGCCGCAGGAGAATCCGCTGATGGAGGAACTTTCGGTAAAGGATAACCTGAAACTGTGGGGGGCTGGAAGGAATGCGGCCAGTGAGAAGGTGATAGAACAGTTTGGGCTGGGGGAAATCATGCATATGCCGGTGGAAAATCTGTCCGGCGGGATGAAACGCCGGCTGAGTATAGCATGCGCTTTGCTGGAATGGCCTCCGGTTCTGCTTTTGGATGAACCTACTACGGCACTTGATATTTATTATCAGGAAAATGTAAGGCAGTGGATGGGGCAGTACCGGGAAATGAACGGTATTATTGTGATGACGACACATGACGAAAAGGAAATTCTGGCAGCGGACAGGTGCTTGATTATGAAGGACGGCGTAATAACGGAATTGGAGGGAAAGGATATTGACCTGCAGAAAATAAGGGATTATATTGCGGCTCCTTAGGGCATGTCTGAAAATTCATTGTCCACATCTGCAGGCCGCGGATTGAGGAAACGGATTTTCATTCCTGTTCCGGAGTGGGTCCGGCTGTATTGGCGCAGAAGGGAGGAAGCGGCATGGACGGGAAAAGGGATATGATGGAAGGCGGAAGGAGGAAAACTAAGCTGTGGGCCGGTTTGGGAATTGCTCTGGCTGTTTCGGCTGCGTTAATATTGGGGGCGTTGAAAAGCGGTATTTTTTTGGGAGCCGGAGAGAGGATCCTCTTGGCGGCAGTCAATACGGTAAGCTATAAATCCCCCCTTGCCGAGGATGTAGGGATACTGGCAGTGCTTTTTTCCGACGGTTATACGGCAGACATGGAACTGAAAGCGCAAGGGGTAACCGTAGAGGCGCAGTACCGCTGCGGATTGTCGGAGAAGCAGCTGGCAGGCAGCGTGGAATTGGGTTTTCTGCCCGCCGTTGATTTCTTGGTTTCCGTCACTCCTTCCCTTGCACGGATACAGCTGCCTATTTTGGACGGACGTATCCTGACTTATCATTATTTGGAAGAGAAAAGGGGTTATCTGACAAAAATATTCCGGGAGGAAGATTTGGATAGGATAGACAGTGCCCTGAAGGGGTTCTTTCCCGAGGATGACAGGCAGAGTGTGTGGCTGGAGATGAGTAAGGCTTTGGCAAAGTGGTATCTTTCCCTTGACTTTGAAAGGGCAGGAACCAAGGAGTTTGAGGTGAACGGGGAAAAGCGGAAGTGCGCCGGATATAAGCTGCCCGGGGCCAATGCTTATCTGTCCGTTCTTCTGGAAGAATGGGAACATATTTCCGAAGAAAGAGGAAATGAATGGACGGAATATGTGGAACTGGGTGAAACCTTATGGTATCTGCGCTATGTCACGGAGAACATACAGGACTTGGATGTGACATTTTACCTTTATAAAAACCGGCTGGTCTGCATACAGGCGGATGCGGATGGTGAGGAATTTCAGGTTTTGCTGGAAAGTGACGGGAAGGGAAATCTGAAGGCAGAGTATGTGGTGAACGGAGAACCGCTGGCGCAGGGAAGCAGGGAAATCGGCACTTTTGAGGAGAAGTATGAATATCACATTGCATATGACGATGAGGATTGGGTAGATATGTGGCTGGAATATGGGACGGAATCCGGCGAACTTGTCTTTGGCCGGGAAGATAATGATTCTGCATTGGAACTGCAGGGCAGCTTGCAACGGCAGGGAGAGAGTCTGGCTTTACATATTGATAAAGCAGAATGGAATGGGGAAGATATCAAGATATCTGTGGCTCTGACCGTGGAAGAAGGGGCTTCCATGGAAGCCATGGAAGGGGAAGAGGTAGATTTGGGAAGCCTGCCGGAATCCCAATGGTGGTGGCTGAATTGGTTTTAGGGTGTTTTCCCAACGGATGTGGGGCATAAAAATGAAGCTTTTTGTGAACTGTTTTATTCTGGAATTAAAAAAAAGCATAAAGATTCTGAAAAAGTCTGTGCTGGGTATGCTCCTTATGCTAACGGTACTGATGTTTGGCGTGGCTGCGGTAAGTTCCGCTTTTCTGAAGTCGCAGGCGTTCCGGCTGATCCATGTGGCAGTCGTTGTTCCGGAAAGGGATAGAATGACTAGGATGGCTATGCAGTATATATCGTCTATGGACAGCGTGAAAAGCATCTGCAGATTCCGTTATATGGACAGAGAGCCGGCAATGGAAGGCTTGCGGGAGGGAGATGTGCAGGCGGTCATTGAACTGCCGGAGAATTTTTATGAAGATGTGGACAGCGGGAAAAATACTCCTGCCCGTATTTATTTTCCCGATCGGGCAGGACTGGATGTGGAACTGTTCCGGGAATTGCTGACAGACGGAGTTTTTATGCTGCAGACGGCGGAGGCTGGGGTCTATGCTTCCCTGTATGCGGCGGACTGCGGGCCGGCGGAGGCGGGAAAGGAGCAGATCGGAAACCGGGCGGCTCTGCTTTATATGAAGGAAGTTCTGCACCGCGGGGAAATGTTCGGAAAATCCGTATGTTCCCCTATCGGTGAAGTGAAGTACGGGCAGTATTATTATTCTGCCGCCGTATTGCTGGTGCTGCTGATGTGCGGGCTGAACTTCGGGTTTCTATACCGGAGACAGGAGAGGGCAGTGGCACAGAAACTGGGCATTTACGGAATGGGGAAATGGAAGCTTTCTTTCGTGAAGATATTGGTAATGGCGGCGGTTTTGTGGATGATTGCCTGCCTGGTTTATCTGGAGGTCTGCTTGGCATCGGTATCTGCGGCATCCGCTGCCGGTTTTCTCCGTTTTCATATAAGGACAGTCTTTGGGCTGTTTTTTCTTTCCGTGGCCATGGCTTCCTATTTTCATATGATTTATGCGCTTGTGGGCAATGGACTGCATGGGGCGGCAGTTTTGCTTGCCGTAAATATTTTTATGGTAATCGGTTCGGGTCTTTTGATGCCGGCCGCTTATCTTCCGGAGCCTGTGGGGAAAATAGGGGCATGGCTTCCGCTGAATATATGGAGTCAGTTTCATCTGAACCTTATGTTCGGAACGGTTTCTTGGAAAGAGACGATTGCCATGTCAGGCTGGCTGGCGGCCGGTGCGGGGATAGGGGCCTGCTTTCCGGAAGGGCGTTTGCTTTCCGCAGGAAAGGTTTTGCCTTTGCATAAAGAACAAGCCGGTGGGGGAAATATTATGCGGAAACGGTCTGTGGTAGTTCCTGCCTATTGGTATTGGCTTTGGCTGAAGGTATATGGGAGAAAAAAAGCATATTGGCTGCAGACGGCAGCCATGGTTTTGGTACTGGCGGTATTCTCCATGATTTCGGTGCCTGACGGTAAGAATGTGGCAGTGGGAATTTACTGCGGGGAAAGCAGTTTGGCAAAGGATGTCCTGCGGACGCTGGAAAGCAGGGAAAGCATATTTGAGTTCCGGGAGTATGACAGCGAGGAAAGGCTGTATCGGGACGTAACGGCGGGGAAAGCAGAGTGCGGCTTCCTGTTCCGTGAAGATTTTGACCGCAGGGCCAAGAGCGGAAATCAGGAGGAGTCCGTTACTTATATCTGCACGCCTTTTACCGTGAAGGGGGAAGTGGCACGGGAAACGGTTTATGCCGCTTGGCTCCGTATTTACAGTGGCCAAATGCTGACGAACAGTGAAGAAAATATATTCGGAAATGTGCAGGAAGAGAGAATGGCGGCACTTTTGGAAAAAAATCATGATTTTCAGGAGGGGGAAGAGGTATTCCGTTTAGAAACGGAGGCACTGGAGGCCGGAGGACATGCCCAAAGGCAGGGGGCAATGGAAGAGACAACGGAAAACCGTGCATATCCGGTACAGGGGACGGCCGGCCTGTTAGTTTTCCTTATGATGTATCTCGCTTACGGAAGAAAATTCGAAGCGAAAGGAAATGCCGTGGAAAAAGCACTGGACAGAAGGATGCGGTTGCTATATGGTTATAGTAGCAGCCTTGCCGCAGGAACCCTGCCGGCAGCGGCAGGAACGGCGGCGATTCTTTTTCTGGCCGGAAACGGCAGGGCGGTGGCCGAAGCGGCATGTATGCTTGTGCTGCTGTTTGTCAGCGGCATATGGGTTACGGCCGTGGGGAGCCTGATGCATAGAGACACGTCCTTTCTGTCCGGCGCAGCGGTCTTTATGGCTGCCGGCCTGCTGACATGTCCGGTGTTTATCAACCTATATGGTTATATGCCGGCGCTGAAATATATAAGCTGCATTTTTCCGTTAGGGATATATCTGAATCTGCGTTTGCTTATTTTCTAGTATATCGTTCGGCAAATAACCGGATCAATTACGCAGGAAAGCAATTTTCAGGCACGCTCCGGATGTCAGGGGAGATAAAAGGAAAGAAGGGTCATAAAAATGGAAGATAAGAAAAAGATGTATTTGTTTGAAGAGGCGGTCATCCCCAAGGCAGTCATGTCCATGGCAGTGCCCACCGTGATCAGTTCTCTGGTGATGGTCATTTACAATCTGGCAGATACTTATTTTGTGGGAATGCTGAACAATCCGATACAGAATGCGGCAGTCACTCTGGCTGCGCCGGTTTTGCTGGCATTCAATGCAATCAACAATTTGTTTGGGGTAGGGAGTTCCAGCATGATGAGCAGGGCACTCGGGGCAAAAGACTACGATACGGTGCGGAAGGTTTCGGTATTTGGCTTTTACTGCACCGTTTTCGGCAGTTTTCTCTTCTCGTTGCTCTGTACGGTGGCTAAAAACCCTTTGCTGGCAATGCTGGGGACGGATGCCGAAACTTATGCCGCTACGGGGGAATATCTGAAATGGACGGTTCTGCTGGGGGCGATGCCTGCCATCCTCAATGTAGTGATGGCATACATGGTGCGGTCCGAGGGCAGCACGCTGCATGCCAGCATAGGGACAATGAGCGGTTGTGTTCTGAATATTATTTTGGATCCGATTTTCATTTTGCCGCAGGGACTGGATATGGGGGCTGCAGGGGCAGGGCTGGCCACGTTCCTTTCTAATTGTGTGGCCTGTGTTTATTTTTTCGTACTGCTGTTCATTAAGAGGAAAAGCACTTATGTGTGCATTAACCCCAAACTATTCCGCTTCCGTAAAGATGTGGTCATGGGAATATGTGGTGTGGGGATACCGGCTTCCATCCAGAATCTGCTGAATGTGACAGGCATGACAGTATTGAATAATTTTACCTCGTCTTTCGGTGCGGATGCGGTGGCGGCAATGGGAATTTCGCAGAAACTGAATATGGTGCCGATGAATATTGCCTTCGGCTTTACGCAGGGGGTCATGCCGCTGATCAGCTATAACTATGCGTCGGGGAACGGGAAAAGGATGAAGAGTACTATTGTCTTTTCGGGAAAAAGCACCATATCTTTTTTAGTGCTGATATCGGCATTTTACTATTTTGGGGCAGGTTTCTGGATGCGGCTGTTTATTCAGAATGAAAGCATCGTGGCATATGGAACCCGCTTTCTGCATGGGATGTGCCTAGGGCTTCCGTTCCTGTGCATGGACTTTTTGGCAGTGGGTATTTTCCAGGCAGTGGGAATGGGGAAGAAAGCCTTCTTCTTTGCAATCCTGCGGAAAATCATTATGGAAATACCGGCTTTGATTATACTGAACGCCCTGTTCCCGCTTTATGGGTTGGCTTATGCGCAGGCAGTGACGGAAGTTATTCTGGCAATCACGGCAGTGCTTGTCCTAAGGAATATGTTCCGGAAAATAAAAAATTAAGGAGAAGAACATGGAAAAAAAGAAGGATGCAGAAAAAAGAGAAGTAAAGTTTTTTGACGAGTCATTGGACATCGAGGCCAGGCTGGACTGGCTGATGGAGGCAATGTCCATGGATGAGAAGCTGAAATGCCTCTCTACAAGAGTGCCGGATGTGGAATCGTTGGGAATCAAAGGATTCAGCGTGGGAGGGGAAGCGGCGCATGGCGTGGAAGCAAGGAACGATCAGAACGATTTGGGGGAGGCGGAACCCACCACTTCTTTCCCGCAGCCCATCGGCATGAGCGCCACATGGGATACGGAACTGATAAGGAAAGCAGGGGAAGTGACCGGACGGGAAGCAAGAATTCTTTACCACAGGCATCCGGACAGAGGACTGTCCCGCTGGGCTCCCACAGTGGATCTGGAACGTGATCCGAGATGGGGACGGACGGAGGAAGGTTACGGAGAGGACCCGTTGCTGATCGGGGAAATGGCAGGCGCATATGTGAAGGGAATGCAGGGTGACCATCCCAAGTATCTGCGTGTCGCAGCCACCTTAAAGCATTTTTATGCAAATAATGTGGAAGTGGGGCGGGGCGTCAAATCATCGTCCATAGATCCGCGGAACCGGGCGGAACTGTATTTGGAGCCTTTCCGCCGGGTATCTGAAATCGGGCATGCAGAGGCTGTCATGACCGCTTACAATAAAATCAACGGCATTCCCGGCATGCTGAATCCGGAAGTAAAGGAAATACTGAAAAAACAGTATGGAGTGAAGCATGTGGTCTGTGACGGAGGAGCCATGGAACTGGTGGTTCATCTGCATAAATATTTCGGAATACATGCACAGACGCTGGCGGCCGCTCTGAAGGCCGGAGTGGACGGCATGTCGGACAATCCGAAAGTGGTTGAGGAGGCGGCCAGAGAGGCTTATGAACTGAAACTGATTTCGGAAGAGGAAATCAACGAGGCTCTCCGCAATATGTTCCGTACCAAACTGCGGCTGGGAATTTATGACGGGGAAGGCAGCAACCCATATGATGCGGTGACAGAGGCGGATATGAACTCGGATGCCCATCAGGAGGTCTGCAGGCAGGTTTCCAGAGAAGCTATTGTTCTGTTAAAGAACGAAAAAGAGATGCTTCCTCTTTCTCTGCCGGAGGACGGCGCATCCATGGCTCTCATAGGGCCTCTTGCCGACGAATGGTATCAGGACTGGTATGGCGGAAAAGCACCTTACAGGAAGACGCTGAGACAGGGACTGCAGGAAGTGTCGGGGAAGGAAATACCTTGTGCGGACGGGCGGGACCGGATTGTATTCCGCTGTCAGGGCAAAGGGGTCAGAATCGGGGAGGACGGAGTTCTTTTCCTGTCCGAAACGGAAGAGCCGGATGTGTTTATCAAGGATGACTGGGGCAGCGGCAGTTTCACATTCCGGTCGGTAAGGACCGGAAAATATATGAATGCAAGATTTCCTGCAGAAAATGGCGAAAAAGGGATGAAAGGACAGATTGCGGCGGAGAAAGAAGAGACTTTTGACTGGTTTGTGATGGAAATATTTCATTTAGAGGAAATCGGGAATGGGTCGGTCCGGATAACGGAGCGGTTTGGAGAGCCGCTGCGGGTGGATGCGGACGGTCGCTTGATATATTGCAAAGAGAAAGCAAAGGCAGGAAACGAAGAAGAGGGGAAGGAGGACGGAAGAAGGTACGGGGAAGCGGCAGAATTTTGCATGGAAGTAGTGGAATCCGGTTTGGAGAATGCATGTAAGCTGGCAGAAAACAGAGATGTGGTGATTTTGGCTTTGGGATGCAATTCCATGATTAATGCGAAAGAGGAAGTGGACAGGACAACGATTGCCCTGCCTCCGGTGCAGGAAACTTTGATGGAAGAAATTTATAAAGTAAATCCCAATGTGGTTCTTGTGCTGTTTTCCAACTATCCTTATGCCATAGTCCGGGCGGAGGAAAAACTGCCGGCCATTCTTTGGAGCGCTACCGGAGGCCAGGATATGGGCACTGCCATGGCGGAAGCCCTGTTTGGCATTTATTCGCCGGCGGGGAGGCTGAATATGACTTGGCACCGTTCGGACAGCCAGCTGCCGGATATTGACGATTATGATATTATCCAAGGGGGGAGGACGTACCGTTATTTTGAGGAGGAGCCGTTATATCCTTTCGGATACGGACTGACCTATACCGGGTTTGCGTATTCCGGGCTGGATGTAAAGGCTGTGGACGGGACGAAACTGCAGGTTTCCGTCACCCTGAAAAATACCGGCGGCAGGGAAAGCGACGAAGTGGTGCAGATCTACGGTTCGGCGCCGAAATCCCGTGTGAAGAAGCCGGTCAGGCAGCTGCTTGGTTTCCGGCGGATAAAGAATATGCAGCCGGGGGAAAGCCGCTGTGTCACAATGGAAATTCCTATGGAAGAATTCCGGTTCTATGATGTGATCAGCCGCACCATGATGGTAGAGGAAGGGGATTACCGGATTTATGCCGGGGCATCCTGCATGGACTGCAGACAGGAAACCACCGTGCATATTCCCGGCAGAAAGACGGGAATGCGCCGGATGGAAGTCCGCACGGCGGCGGATCATTATGACGAATGTGAGAATATCATGCTGACGGAGGGCCAGTTTGGCTATGCTTCGGTTTCCCCATGCAAGAAGGAAAAGACAGGAAGGCTGATTTACCGTGACTGCGATCTGCGGCCGGAGCGGAAAAGCCTGATTCTCCATATGAAGAGCGGGGCAGAAGGAAAAGCGGAAGTATATGTGAACGGGAAAAAGGCGGCGTTTTATGAAGGGGAAACCGGCATATATAAAGACATCCGGTTGGAACTGGAAGGTTCGGAGCGGCTGAAAGAAGAACCTGCGGCAATGGAAATCCGGCTGACCGGGGATGTGAATCTGTGCTATTTCAGAATGGAGTAACCGGCTGTGTCTGCATATAAGTTCATCGGGCACGGAACCGGGCATTGATTTCCGCACGGCTTTGCAAAAAGGTATTGACATCAGTGAATTGCAGTGCTAACATATGAAGCAGTTGAAAATAATGGAATATATATAATGAAAACCGTTGAAATGGAGATAACGGCAAATGTTGCACTTACAGAGAGCCGGGGGGCTGAGAGCCGGCAGAACGCAGTTTGTCAAATGGACCATGGAGGGCGCAGTCAAAGGTGTTTCTGCCGAGTATTCTGCGACGTAAGGCATACGTCAGTTGCCGGGGATATGTTGGTATCCTTATGAGAGCAGGAATTTTCCTGAAACAAGGTGGCACCGCGGAGATCGGAGAGAAATCCGTCCTTGACAATATACGGAAATGTATATTGTCAAGGACTTTTTTGCGTGGATATGACAGCGGACTGTCCATGCATACGGCAGCGGACTATTGGTGGATCGGTTCGTCGTATATGTATTTCGTAAGGAATGACAGGAGGGTTAGAAATGAGTGAAGGAAGATATGGCGGACATGGGGGACAGTATGTGCCGGAAACGCTGATGAATGAACTGATCAGGCTGGAAGAAAGTTATGAATTTTATAAGAAGAACCCGGAGTTTCATAGGGAATTGGAGGATTTGCTGAATCAGTATGCGGGCCGTCCGTCGCTTTTGTATTATGCGGAGAAAATGACAGAGAATCTGGGCGGGGCCAAAATCTATATTAAGAGGGAAGATTTAAACCATACCGGCTCCCATAAAATCAATAATGTGCTGGGCCAGGTTCTGCTGGCAAAGAAGATGGGAAAGAAGAGAGTGATTGCGGAAACCGGTGCCGGCCAGCATGGGGTGGCCACGGCCACGGCGGCGGCACTGTTGGGACTGGAATGTGAGATATTTATGGGGAAAGAGGATACGGAGCGGCAGAAACTGAATGTCTACCGTATGGAATTATTGGGGGCGAAGGTGCATCCGGTTACCACGGGGACGATGACCTTAAAAGATGCGGTCAATGAGACAATGCGGGAGTGGGCAATGGGGGTGGAAGATACCCTTTATGTATTGGGTTCCGTGATGGGGCCGCATCCGTTTCCGATGATGGTGAGGGATTTTCAGAGTGTGATCAGCCGGGAAGCACGGGAGCAGATATTGGAAAAAGAAGGGAAGCTTCCGGCGGCAGTAGTGGCCTGTGTGGGCGGAGGAAGCAATTCCATGGGGATGTTCTATCATTTTATAGAAGACAAGGATGTACGGCTAATTGGCTGCGAAGCTGCAGGGAAAGGATTGCATACCGGGCAGCATGCAGCTGCCATAGCCAAAGGGATGCCGGGGATTTTTCATGGGATGAAATCTTATTTCTGTCAGGATGAATGCGGTCAGATTGCGCCGGTCTATTCCATCTCTGCCGGGCTGGATTATCCCGGTATCGGGCCGGAACATGCATATCTTCATGATACGGGACGCGCACAGTATGTGCCGGTGACGGACGGGGAAGCGGTAGGGGCGTTCGAATATCTGGCCAGAACGGAGGGGATAATCTGTGCCATTGAAAGTGCCCATGCAGTAGCTTATGCATGTAAGATTGCGCCGGCCATGGCAAGGGAGGATAGTATTATCATATGCCTGTCCGGGCGCGGGGATAAGGATGTGGCCGCAATTGCAAGATATCGGGGGGCGGACATCGGTGAATAGAAAGCAGGAAAAAGAACGGGAAAAGGAAAGCGATCGGATAAGCGGGAAAGGAAGGGAGCAGGGAATGAAAACGAAAACGGAGATTAAGATAGGGGATGCCTTTGGGCATGGGAAGGCTTGCATCGGATTTGTGACGGGAGGAGATCCTTCCGTTAAGAAAAGCGAAGAATTTGTGCGAAAGATGGTACAGGCAGGATGTGATTTGATTGAGATAGGGATACCTTTTTCCGACCCTATTGCGGAGGGGCCGGTGATTCAGGAAGCTAATCTCCGTGCTCTGTCGGCAGGGATCAAAATGGAACATATGTTTGGATTAGCTGCCGGCGTAAGGGAAAAGACGGATGTGCCCATGGTTTTCCTTACCTATCTGAACCCGGTGTTTCGGTATGGCTATGAGGCGTTCTGTGCAAAATGTGAAGAGACAGGAGTGAACGGGGTTCTTATTCCGGATATGCCGTATGAGGAGAAGAAGGAACTGCTTCCTTATGCGGAGGCGCATAATGTGGATCTTATTTCAGTGATAACGCCTGCTCCGGAGCAGCGTATCAGGATGATTGCCGCAGAAGCGAAAGGATTTCTCTATGTGATGCCATCCATGGGGGTGACAGGGGGGACGGGCGAAATCAATACGGATCTGGGGAAAATCATTGCATTGATAAGGAGTGTTACGGATGTGCCTGCAGCTGTGGGCTTTAGGGCAGGTACGTCGGGACAGGCAGCGGAGATGGCGCGGCCGGCCGACGGAGTCATTATGGAAAGCGCAATTGTCAGCCTGATTGCCCGGCATGGGGAGGATGCGGGGGAATATATATATGATTATGTGAAAAAGATGAAAGCTGCATTATAGGGAAGCAGCAATGCCATTCACTTAAGCCGCAGGCTGCGGCTTAAGCGAATGGCATTGCGTATTTAAGGGCATTCTTTTGCCAGCATCTCGTCTGCGGCCGATACGGATATCATATACAGCCCAGGCAGCAGCTTTGCGGTAATTTCCGGCACGGAAAACTGCATGAGATATTCCAGTTTATTCCAATTGCCGCTCTCATAGCAGACGGCAATATCCAGCAGGCGTTTCAGCAGTGTATTCTGGCCGGATAGAGCGGACCTGACACGGGGAGGGATCTGAATCGCCTGCAGCATTTCCTTCGGATTCTGCTTTCCGTCTGTCAGTATGGAAAGGATGCCGGTGGAATATGCTTCGGCGGCATATTCATGGCGGCCGGATTCCCGGGCCAGCTTCTCGCACATAAAAGCCCGGATTAAGGCTGTCCTTATAATTTCGTCCGATTTGGTATCCGTAATTTCCCGGAGCAGAATGAGCATGCCCCAGCGGCGGACTTCGTCATCCCCCATCAGGACAAGCGCACGCTTGACGGAAGTGATACTGTTTCCGCGGTAATATTGGAGCGTATTCATGCGGCGCAGCAATTTATATGTGAGATGGGCATCGGAATTGATGATCCATGCAATGTTATCCATATTGACGGATGGGGAGGACAGTTCTTTGGCCAGTTTTGTATATGACACGGAAGAAATATCCATGCTGTCTTTTTTCATCATAATGGGCTTGGAAAAATAATAGCCTTGAAAAAGACGGCAGCCAAGGGCTATTGCTTCATCCACGTCTTCTTTTGTTTCCACCTTTTCCGCCAGCAATGTTTTGCCTGCCTCAGTCAGAGCCGGGCAAAAGGAGGCGCGCTGCCTTTTGGCAGTGTCAATAAAATCTATCTTCACAATATCGATCAGGGAAAGAATTTCGGGCGGAATGGGCGTACCTATGTAATCGTCCAATGCCACCTCGAACCCCGCCGATTTTAAAGTGTACAGCGAATCGATGACTTCTATGGTAAATACCACATGTTCCAGTATTTCAATGACAAACTGCTTTGGATCCAGCAGATAAGCGGCTTTGTTCAGCAGATTGCCGTCGGCAAAGTTGACAAAAGCCTTCCTGCCGTTAGTCAGTTCATACATGCCGAAATTCAGGATGGACTCGGAAATTACCGTGCTGGTGGCTTCGTCGTTGCTTACGGCGGAGGCATCGGAAAAATTCTGGTCGGTATTGCGGTATAAAAGTTCATAGGCCTGTACGTCTCCGGCGGCATCGAAGATAGGCTGCCGCGCAATGTAAACGGCAGGCTGGTTTTCCTTTTCGGGAACACTGTCCGGAAGCCGGCTGTTTTGAAATTCCATAATTTTCCCCTCCCAACTATAAATGGACAAACTAATACATTTTTATTTTACCATATAGTTTTTCGGAAGAATATAGTACTTTATATATAAACGGAGTTATAAAATATAGAGCCAAAGAAACCAAAGGTCAAAGGACAAGCATTGATGCCGACTACTACGGAATCCCCCTCATTCTTCTTTCTTTTTCTCATGTATATATAATTTAGCTGAAATAATCCGTACAACGTTCATCTGCTGTTCTTGTATTATTCGAGAAAACGAAATATAATATATGATATTGGAGGTGTATTATGGATTATATGACGCTTAAAAACCCATTGACGGAAGATTATAAGAAAAGCGGGGGAACTTGAAATGAAGCATATTTTAATAATTGATGATGACATTTATATAGGGAATGTAATGGAAGAAGCGCTTATAAAAGAGGGTTATCAAGTATTGCGGGCTTATTCGGGGACAGAAGCAATATATGTGCTGTCTGCGTCAACTCCCGACCTTATTTTGCTTGATTTAATGCTTCCCGGTCTTTCCGGTGAAGAAGTACTGTCACAAATAAAGGGTATACCTGTTATCGTTGTCAGTGCAAAAATTGATGTTGATGATAAGGTTGCTCTTTTGCTTGGCGGTGCAACGGATTATATTACAAAACCTTTTGAAATGAAAGAACTGCTTGCAAGAATTACGGTTGCACTCCGAGGTAGCGTAGTTTCAGCTAATTCCATTTTATCTTTTGATAATCTGCGGCTGGACATAACGACACATGAAGTCTTTGTAGGACAACAGGGAGCAAATTTAACAAGGACAGAATATGCAGTCTTAAAAATTCTTATGCAGAACCCGTCACAGGTAATAGCAAAATCCGTACTGCTTGAACGCATTAGCGAGGACACTCCCGATTGTACGGACAACTCATTAAAAACGCATATCAGCCACTTGCGAAAAAAGCTGCTGGATATTGGGGGAAAAGAATATATAGACACAGTATGGGGTATTGGCTTCAAATTGAAGTCGGAATAAATCTCAACTAAATCTCAACTATTTTCTTAACTGTTTTCTCAACTATTTCTTGCTATAATGCCAACATCAAGCACGAAATACTTGTGCAGAAAAGGAGGCTAAATTTATGGATTATGTCCTAACCACAAATGCTTTGTCTAAAAAGTATGGAGCATTCAAAGCATTGGACGCTGTTTCCATGCACGTTCCCAAAGGGGCTATCTATGGTTTCGTTGGGAAAAATGGTGCTGGCAAAACAACACTAATTCGCTTGGTCTGCGGATTGCAGACCGCTACTTCCGGCGAATACACGCTGTATGGGAGGAAAAACACGGATAAGGAAATTAACAAATCACGCAAAAGAATGGGGGCTGTTGTTGAAACACCGTCTATTTATCTTGATATGACGGCAGAAGAAAATCTAAAAGAACAGTACCGTATTCTTGGCCTGCCCTTTTTTGACGGGCTGAAAGAGCTATTAAAGCTGGTTGGCCTTGAAAATACCGGAAAAAAGAAAGCGAAGAATTTTTCCCTTGGCATGCGGCAGCGATTGGGAATTGCAGTTGCACTTTGCGGTGATCCAGATTTTCTTGTATTAGATGAGCCGATAAATGGTCTTGACCCACAAGGTATCATTGAAATGCGGGAATTGATTTTGAGGATTAACCGTGAACATCAGATAACGGTATTGATTTCCAGTCACATTCTTGATGAGCTGGCAAAACTGGCAACACACTATGGATTTATTGACAATGGAACCATTGTAAAAGAAATAAGTGCGGCTGATTTAGAATCTGTGTGCAGGAAATGTGTGTTTATGGAAGTGAGCAACACAAAAGCACTTGCCTGTGTACTTGACCGAATGAAAATCGAGTATAAGATTTTATCCGATACAACTGCCAATGTGTTCACAAAAATTAAAGCGTCCCTGTTGATTTCTGAATTGACAAAAGAGAATTGTGAAGTGATTTCCATGCAGGAACGCACCGAAAGTTTGGAAAGCTTTTATATCAGCCTTGTTGGAGGTGAAAAACATGATTAAACTTTTAAAAGCTAATTTAGCAAGGCTCTGGACAAACAAAGTGTTTTGGTTGGGATTTTGGGTGCTGAATGTTTTTTGCATTATACAAAAAATCAGCATCATTCAAGATACGGTAGAAGTACATTTTTTAGAGGAAGCATTTTGGATACAGGCATATGTGATTGGTATTATACTTTCCGTCTTTATCAGCCTTTTTATAGGTGCTGAATATGAGTATGGCACAATCAGAAATAAAATTATTTCAGGTTATGACCGTTCAGACATTTATCTTGCAAATATATTTACTTGTATTATTGCGGGATGGATTATGTGTATGGGGTGTCTGATTTCTTCACTTTTGGTCGGCATTCCATTTTTGGGATTTTTCCATATAGAACTTTCGGAGATTCTTTCACAAGGGATTTGCGTGTTTGCCTTGAGTGCGGCTTATACAGCAATTTACTGCTTTTTTGCTATGTTAATTCATAACCGCACGATTACAGCCATTACCTGTATCATATTTTCATTTTTGCTTTTGTTTTCTGGAACTGTTATTTCAAACCGACTGGACGAATCAGAATATTATTATATTCCGGATGCGTCCTTGGGGATAGGTGAAATTGACGATGGAAGTCATTCTGAATGGATTCGTAATCCCGATTATT
>CAJUIM010000089.1 GCA_910586275.1 uncultured Lachnospiraceae bacterium
AGGAGACTCAAACATAGAAAACACTATGTTTTGACCCCAGCATCATGACATTGAACGGCCATGCCCTCCTCTTTCATCATATCATAAGATTCCCTTCCGTTTTCTCATAATCCACCGTCACGGTGCGTCCGTCCTTCATATGCAGAATCACCGGGCCGTAAGTTCCGTACCCGTCTCCGTCCGCATAACGGATTTCCTCCACAGGGAACAGTTCTTCCTCCTTCCACGGTGTATCGTCCGCTTTGCTTACAATTGCCGATATCATCACATATGGGGCATATTCGTAATCCCTGCTTCTTTCCAGCTTCCCATACGCAAGAACGCTTGGCCTGCCAAACGGGCTGACCTCTTCTCTCCGCTTCACTTCCAGCTTTTCCCATCCTCCATAGCTTACCAACGCCAGCTGACTGCCGGGCTTTTTCAGGATGACTGCCTTTGCGTTCCCACTGACAGCCTCTTCCACCCGGATTTGCGAACCGTCCCTGTCTTCCGGAAATCCGTAGGCACCCATAGTCAGCGTATAAGGCCCTTGGTGAATACGCATTTTATCCACCCTGACCATGCCGTGGCGCACCGGAAAATCGGCCAGGGAAATGGACGCGGCCCCTTGGAAACAATAGCGGAAATCAAAATATTCCTTCCGGTACATCACGCCGTCCTTCATCCCCCCGTATAAAACGATATTCGGCACCAAAGGTTTCTCTCCCTCTCTGAAGAGAAGACTGTACTGCATTGCTTCAGCCCCTCCATAGTCAAAGGCTTCCCAAGGGAAATGGCTGTGGAAGCCAAGGCGTATATAACAAGGTATATATCCGTCTCCCGGCTCGAACAGACACTTCGCCGTGCGGAATTCACAGGCTCCGTTCCCGCCCAAGCCGGCGGATACGATTCCTGCTCCCTCCATAACCGTTTCCCTATATGTTCCGCTGCCAATGCTCTCCCAGTCCCCACGGTTCTCTTCCGCCGTCCAGAACGGATGGTCTTCCGGATATGTCAGCGCAACCATGGGATTGGCTATCCAGAACGGGCTTTCCGCGCAGCTGTAGTCCTGCAACATAGGAAGGAACTGCCCGTAAAAACCCAGACTGGGCACACCATTCACAAATACGTCTTCCCGACCGATAAACTGCAGAAGAGCCGCCGAATTGACCCATCTGGCATACCCCGGATCCGCATCCGTATGTCTCAGCAGGAAAACGGATGCATAAGGGGATGCGGCCGCATTGCGGTATATGCCGCTTCTGCCCCAAAGCGTCACATGACCGTCCCGGTCAAACATGGAAGAAAACACATCTGCCATTTCATTGGCATATTGCTCTATCTTTTCCGCCATCCACGGCTCCTTTTCATACCCATACCACACGTTCCACAGCGGCCCGTAAACATGAAATGCCCAAGGAGTATAATAATCAAACCGGTGACCGTCCCGGTACCATCCGTCCCCCGCATAATAAGACAGAATATTCCGGGCATGATCACGCATCAGCCCTTCGTCAATTTCCCAGCCTTCCTTATACAGAAATCCTAAAATCAGCATATTGAACAGTCTCCAGTTATGCGCCCCTGTCTTGTTTATGCCAAAGCCGGACAGATACTCCCCAATCCGTTTCCGTTCCTCTTCCGCATAAGTGTCCCAGATAACCGAACGGCACTGGTCAAGGCCAATCACCAGTGAAGCGCATTCACAAGTATGCTGAAAAGCCGTTTCCCCTTCCACAGCCAGTTCCGTCAGTTCTTCCCAGCCTAAAAGATAATTTCTATGCCCCTTTGTCACTGCCGCCAAGATCTGTTTCCTATAATATTCCGCCACCGGTATCCCCTTTATGACACAGTCCGGACGGCTCCTTAAAAGAGGAGCCGCAAGCAGAAAGCTTCTTGCCAGCCCCTCAAACTTTTCCGCATATGCCTTGGTGGGTGAACTGTTCTTTGACGGATAACTGATGCGGAATTCCACCCTGCGGCTCAGCGGCAGTTCCTCCGCCGAGGGCAAGTTGGAAAAAATACCCTCCAATAAAAATTCACAGGCATCCAGCCAATGCTCCCTGCCCATGCCTGTATAAGGACTTAATTTATAATCCGGGTTATCAACCGTAAATTTCATTTTTCCGCTTTCTCCTTTCGTTTCTTTCTTCCCACCGACAGTCGGCATCCTTAACGATGGCCTTCTCCATGATGACTGCCTCCATGGTTTCCGCCGGCATGATGGCCGCCCTCACTTTCCTCGGCTTTCTGCGCCCCCGGATCCGCCATCCCTTCCGATACGGCATCGTGATGACCGTCGGAATGGTGCTCGGTCAATTCCTTCAGTTCCCCGATGGTATGATTCCGGCAGCCGTCCACAGTAGCCGTAGGATCCACATTCAGCAAATCCTGAATAGCCAGATATTTGGCCGGACTCAGGTTCAGGCAGTGAGCGGCATCCCGGACATGCCCGCCGATAGTAAAACACTCAATCTGTGCCGTGCCATGATGCTGACGCACCGTAGATTCAATATCGGACAGCATTATATTTTCTTTTCCCCGTCCCTCCGACTGCAAGGTAACGGAAATCAGGCTGTCGTCCAGAACATAGCCGTTTTGGGCAATGACATCAAATAAAATACCTATTGCCTCACTGTAGTTTTTATGTCTGATATCCGCCTTATCAAGTATCACTTCGCCGTCGGCATTATAGGCATAAGTATCAATGACCCGGTCAAAGCGATTCAGTATCATTTCGATGGAAGGGTTCACATCCACATCAATATATGTGACGGGGGTGAAATAAATGCGGTATGCGAACATCCCCGAAAAGAGCAGCACGGCGGCGGAAGCAAAGGCAACGGAAAAACGTCGGAACACGGTACGGTTTTGTTTTAAGCCGCGCCTGTTCATTTCCGTTTCCAGAAATTCTGCCGTGGCAGTTTTCAGCCCATCTTCGGCACGGATATCGTCAAATACTTTTTTCAGCTCATCCATTAAAGTGTTCACCCCCTAACTCTTCTTTCAATTTTGCTTTTGCCCGGGACAGCCATGTATAAATCGTATTCTCACGCCTGTTCAGAATCCGGGCTATCTCAACTGCCGTATAGCCTTCATAATAAAACAGATAAATGACATTTTTATAATTGTCCGGCAATTTTAAGACTGCGTCCAACAAATCTTGACTTTCCTCCTGTATGTAAAACGGTTCTGTCTCAATATCATCCAAGGAACAGACCTTCCGCCGGAAAAAGCTTTTGAAAATATCTTTGCAGGAATTTATGGTAACCCGAATAAGCCATGCCTTTTCATGGGCATCGCTTTCAAAAGGTTCATCGTGGAGAATGTATTTCAGAAACACATCTTGAAACACATCCTCCACGTCACTGTAATTTTTCAGGTGCATAAAGCAGACGCGGCGGACAGTGTCGGCATACTTTTCCACCGCCCTGTCCGCTTCGCTGTTACTTCTCATAAAGTCCTCCATGCCGCCCTCGGCGGCTCAAACAGAAACGAGAAACGCTGCTTAGTGATGGTAGCTGTGCCCATCCCCGTAATAGCAGTCATACTGGTCATGGCAGCCATGCCCGTCTCCATAGTAATGGTCATACTGCTCATGGTAGTCATGTCCGTCCCCATAGTAATGGTCATATTCTCCATGCCAGTCATGCCCGTCTCCATAATAGTGGGCAACGATAACCCCTTCCTCATGGCAATGTTCACCGATGGTGGTGCATCCGTCCCACTGACAGACATCCGCCACAAGGGGAGCCGTTTCCACAGCCGTCTGAGCAGGTGCGCTGTATGTGGGTGCCGGCGCAGTATAGGTTGCCTGCCTCCTGCTTCCATGATGTCCGCCCCCATGATGATGCGCCAAAGCTGTTGCAGGCATCATGGCAGTTGCCACCAATGTCAGCGCCAAAGCCGCAGCAATACGTCTTTTCATTTTAAATCTCCTTTCCTTCTGCTGAAATGTCAATAATTTACTTCCCTATATATAATACGAACCATAGAAGCCAATCCTTTCAGCAAAATAAATATTTTTTACGCCACATAGGGCACGCTGCCTCTGCAGCGCGCCCTATCGACGGCCTCTATATATGGTTGGCCACTTCAAAAGCATCCCATATTGCATACATAATGTTGGCAACCTGTTTTGCATCGCCCAACAGATACAGTTCCGGAACTTCAAACTGCAGTTCCTCATATAAGTCCGCCACACTGCTGTAGCCTACCGACAGAATCACACTGTCCGCCGGAATTACTTTTTCCCCGTCGCCGGTATCCGCCGTCAGCCTGCCGTCCGCATAACTCTTCACGCGGGCATCGCAGACGGTTTCGATTCCGTGGAACGGAATTAATCTTTCCAGCATTTCCTTATTCGCCGAACAGATAGGGCCGTTCACAGCCATCAGTTTCGGCAGTGCTTCCACGATCGTAACTTTTTTCCCTTCTTTCGCAAGCCACAATGCCGTCTCACAGCCAACCAAACCGCCGCCCACTACCGCCACGGTATCTCCCGTCTCTTTCTGTCCGGTCAATACCTGCTCCGCGGAATAAACCTTCTCATCTTCTCCCAACGGGAACATTTTCGGACGCGATCCGGTAGCAATGATAACGGCGTCATACTTACTGTCTGAAGCCATCTCTTTTGTGACAACAGTATTCAGGGTTACCGGAACATTCAGCCGCTTCATTTCGTTCTCATACCATTTAGCCAGCAAAATGTCATCCTCTTTAAAATCCGGAGCGCCGCCCGGAATGAGATTTCCGCCCAGACGGCCGGCAGCCTCAAAAAGTTCCGGGGCATGTCCCCGCTCTGCCAGCACACGGGCCGCTTCGCACCCGGCCACGCCGCCCCCTACAATAAGCACTTTCTTAGGCTTTGCGGCAGGTTCATAGGCAGTCACCCTCTCCCTTGCGGCCTGAGGATTCACGGCACAGTTTATCATGGAATAATGCTGGATACGACCCATGCATCCTTCCTGGCAGGAGATGCAGGGACGGATTTCCGCCACATGCCCTGTGCGAAGCTTCTTTACATAGTCGGGATCCGCTAACAGCGGCCGGCCAAGGGAGATAATGTCACAGGTTCCGTCCGCAATGCATGCCGAGGCCATTTCCGGATTGTCCATGCGCCCCGCCATCAGCACCGGAATCTTCACAGTCTCTTTCATCAGTTTGGCAAATGTACGGAAAGGCCCTTTTTCCATATACATCGGCGGATGGTTCCACCACCATGCGTCATAGCAGCCTGCGTCCACATCCAAAGCGTCATATCCATATTTTTCCAGAAGCTTGGCCGTTTCCACCCCTTCTTCCAGATCCCGTCCCTTTTCCTCAAACTCTTCGCCGGGAAGCGCGCCTTCACGCCAGCCCTTCAGCATGCTCTTAGGGCTGTACCGCAAAGAAACAGGGAAATCCCAGCCGCATGTTTTGGCAATTTCCTCTCGGATTTCTTTGGCAAAACGCAGACGGTTCTCCAAACTTCCGCCGTATTCGTCATTGCGCAGATTGAAAAAGGAAATGGCAAACTGGTCAATCAGATACCCTTCATGCACTGCATGGATCTCTATGCCGTCAAATCCTGCACGTTTGGCATTGTATGCCCCTTTCCCGAAGCTTTCCACAATCGAATGAATCTCTTCGATTTCCAGCGGGCGGCAAGTCTTGTCCAGCCAACGGTGAGGAATCGCGGAAGGAGCCACCGGAGGAAATTCCCCTAAATTAGTAGGAATGGTGACACGCCCAAAGCCGCCTGACATCATCAGGAATATTTTTGCCCCGTATGCATGGACCCGCTCCGTCATTTCCCTGCTGGTACGGACGAACTGCACCGGATTGTATGTACTGTTGGGCACATTCGGCATGGACTGGGTTTCCACTTTGCAGTCCGAAAAAGTAACGCCGGTGATAATAAGCCCGGTTCCCCCCTGCGCCCTTCTGGTATAATAATCAATCCCTCTCTGGTTCCAGCCTCCCTCACTGTCCCCCAAGCCCAAAGGACCCATAGGGGCAAGCGCAAACCGGTTCTTCAGTTCACATTTCCCGATTTTATACGGAGTAAATAAATTTTGATAACGCATAATACCCTCTCCTTTTCTTTTTATCGTATGGAAATTCCCATATCTTCTGCGGCACAACATCCACATATGCTTCCCCGAATCCGCAAGCGAAACCCCTATTCTGCTTTTTCCCGATACTGCTGCGGTGTCGTGCCTTCCTTCTTTCTAAAAATTTTAATAAAATATGAAACATCTGTCAAGCCTACACGGTGGCTGATATCCGCCACCGATAATTTTGTGCTCTTCAGCAGCTGCTTGGCAAACAGTATCCTCTTCTGCGTGATATACTCCCCAATCGTCATCCCTTCCTGCTTCCTGAAAAGCTTCGACAGATAATCGGGATTCAGATAGACCAGCCTGGCCAGTTCCTCCCTCTGCATATCGAGAGAGATATTCTCCGAAATATATTTCTTCACTATGTCAATGGCCGAATCCGGATTTTCTGCTTTCTCACTGAAAATCTCCGCCAGTTTCTTCCCTTTCCGATGCTCTGCCGCCAGTTTTACGGCCTTTCGGAGAATGTTTTCCAATTCGTCATACGGAACAGGCTTCAGCAGATAGTCCAATGCCCCCAGCTTCACCGCCTCCTGTGCATAGGAAAAATCCGCATGGCAGGTGTAGAAAATACTTACACATTGGGGCTGGTTTTCCTTCAGCCACCGAATTAACTCTATGCCGGAACCTTCCGGCATCTCAATATCCGTCAGCACAATATCGATGGGATAGCTTTCCAGCATACGGATTGCCGTCTTCTTTTCATGCGTCTTATAAACCCGTGTAATCCCTATGCTCTCCCACTCCACCCCCTGCTGTATCCCCTGCAATGCAAACTCCTCATCATCCACAAGCAATATGCTATATCCTTCCATGTTCCGTCCTCGGTTCCTATTCCTGCAAAATCAGCGGCACCTTTATCTCGCTTACCGCCCCGCTGTCATTATAAATCCTGACGGCTGCTTTATTTCCGTATATAATGTTCAGCCGTTCCTTCACGTTTCGTATCCCGATATTTTCCTCCGATTCCCCTGAGATTCTGTCATCATGGCCGATTGCCTCCAGCACTTCCGGACAGTATCCGTCCCCATTGTCACGGATTTCCAGAATGACCATATTATTTTCCTGTTCATCCAATTGTGCCGACAGCAGCAGGCTGCTCCCTTCCTTTCTCCTTAACCCGTATTTTACGCTGTTTTCCACGAAACTCTGCAGAATAAATGTAGGAATCAGCAGTTTTCTCAGTTTTTCATTGATGTCTTCCTGATAAAGATGAAAATTCAGGAACCGCATTTTCTGAATTTCGATATAATCCCTGACATGCTTTAACTCCTCCTCCAATGTGACCAATTCCTGCGAATCATGGAACATATATCTGGAATAATTGACAAGATGCAACGTCATTTTCTGGATTTTCGCATAATCCCGAATCTGGGCAAGGGAATAAATAATGTTCAGCGCATTCAGGTAAAAATGAGGGCTGATCTGCAGTTGCAGATACTGAAGCTCCGCCTTTTGCTTTTTTATCTGTATTTCGTAATTCTCAATCTTTAAGTTTTTGATTTCCTTGGACATATGATTAAAAGCATCTTCTAAAATGCAGTATTCCTCTATCCGGGAATCACTCTGCATCCGAATGTCCAGATTGCCCTTTCCCAGAAGCTGCATATTGCCTGCCATATATCCGATGGGCTTGGCAATGAAATACTTAATGAAAGCAATGCTGATCGGGAAGAAAAGGAACACTGTCATCAGGAAAAACACCATAATGATATTGTCCACCTTTTTTCCCTGCGCATAGACCACCTCCTTTTCGGTCAATGCCGCAATAAAAAAATTTCCTTCCTTTGACTCTTTGCCGCTCATAAGATAACCGGCGCCGCCGATATCTATAAACTTCCCGTTGTCCAAAGCCGATAAAGTGCCCGCAATATGGATCGTGGAATCAATTACGTTTCCGTCCGCATCAATCAGACACAATTCCACGCCCTCCCCGGTCTGAAGATGTGACAGTTCGGAAAATATCTTTTCCGTGGACAGGGCAATGCCGAAAAAACTATTGCCTATTTTATAATACTTCATTAAATATACATGCTCTCCCACAAAGTAAAAATCATACCCCCTGCGCAGTATTTCCGTCTGCGATGTCTGGCTCCTCATGACATTCAGGAAATCATTCTCCAATTCCTGCTTTTCCCGAAAGCTGCCGATATTGCCGGCACAGATACTGACCTCGTCTTCGGCTCCCGGATAATAGTAGATCAGTTCGCTTATGTCGCTGTGGAACCCGAGTATTTTCATCAATGCCCGGTGAATATTCTGCCGGGCAATAAAATAACGCAGATCCTTTTTTCCGCTTTCCACCCGTATCATATCCTGTGAATTTTCCAGAGAAAGGTACAGATACTTTTCAATTCCGTCCAAGGAAGCATCGATGGTATCCACATAAATTTCCAATGTATCCTGAAACCGTTCCGTTGTCTGAATCATCTGCGTCCTTCTGATCTGCATCTTAAACAGAAGGAATACCGCGACTATGACGAAGAACAGCATCATCCAGAAAAGCGTTATCCATTGAATCAGTCCATGCTTCTTATCCGGCAGTTTCATTCATGTACCTCACTTTGTCACCTATTTTTTTCTGTCAGCCTTTTACCGCGCCCAGCGTCATGCCCTTTACAAAATATTTCTGGAAAAAGGGATAGACGCACATCAGCGGCAATGCACCGGCCACCGCCACCGCCATCCTGACCGCGGTAGACGGCAAGGCATTCATATCCAGCCCGGCACCGCTGACCTTATCTAACTGCTGGGCATTCATCAGCATGTTATTCAGAAACACCTGCACCGTATTCAGCTTCTTATCCGTAACATAATATAAGCCATTGGACCAGTCATTCCAGTAAGCCATCCCCGACATCAGCCCTATTGTGGCCATAATCGGAAGGCTGACAGGAAGAACCACTTTCCATAAAGTAACAAACTCACTGGCTCCGTCCACTCTGGCGCTTTCCAAAAGTTCTTTGGGGATATTGGTCATAAAATAACTCCGCATTATCATAATGCTGAATCCGTTTGCAATCAAATTCGGCAGTATGTATGCCCAGATTGTATTTTTAATATGGAACGTCTGTGTCCACATCATATAGCCCGGCACCAATCCGCCGGAAAAAAGCATGGTAAAAAAAACAATGAAATTAAAAAATTTCCTTCCCGGAAGTTCCTTTATGGACAGCGGATAGGCAATCAATGTGGTCACGGCAATCGATACCGCCGTTCCCACCGCAGTCACCAATATGGACAGCCCATATGCCTTGTATATCGTAGGGCTTGCAAACAAATATTCATATGCCGCCAGACTGAATTCCTTGGGGAAAAAAGAGTACCCCTCCGTAAGCAGGCTGGATTCCGAGGATAAAGAAACTACAATAAGCAAAATAAAAGGCAATAAACACAAAACGCATAAGATTATCATAAAGGTATGCAGGAAAATTGTATATCCTTTTTTATTTTCAACCATATCATTCTCCTTATTCAAAACATTGCATTTTCTTCGCTGGCTTTCCTTACCAACAGGTTGCTCAGCAGCACAAGGACAAACCCTACAAGGGACTGATAGAAACCGGCCGCTGCCGACATGCCGATATTATTGTTCTTCGTCAGTCCGTAAAATACATAGGTATCAATCGTCTGCGTAACCGGGAACAGGCTTCCCGACTGCATCGGCACTTGGTAAAAAAGCCCGAAATCGGAATAGAAAATTTTTCCTATAGCCAAAATAAACAAAGTAATGATCGTTGATTTCAGGCAGGGCATGGTAATCTGCACGAACCTCTGCCATCTGGTAGCCCCGTCCAGCGCTGCAGCCTCATAAAGTCCCGGGTCAATTCCCGCAATGCTTGCCAAATATATGATACAGCTATATCCCACGGATTTCCAGAGACTCACAAAAGTAAGGATAAAGGGCCAGTACTTTGTCTCCCTATAAAACTGAACGGGCTGCAGCCCCAGCGGAATCAGGATATGATTGTTGATGAATCCCGTATCCCCTGCCAGAAAGGCATTTGCCAGAAAGGCCACTACCACAATGGATACAATATAGGGAAGCAATATCACTGTCTGATAAACTTTCTTTGTCACATCCCTCTTCACTTCGTTCAGGAAATTGGCCACCACAATTGCCAGGAAATTGCCCAATAAGATAAACACGATATTATACAGAAGAGTGTTCCTTGTAATAATCCATGCATCCTTCGTCTGAAATAGAAATTTGAAATTGTCCAGCCCGCACTTAGGGCTTTTATATATTCCCGAAGCCACCTGATATTTCTCGAAAGCAAGAATCAGGCCTGTCATAGGTATGTAATTATTGATGAATAAATAAATAAGGCCGGGAAGCATCATAATGTAAAACGGCCAGTATCTCTTTATTTTCTGCATCAGATTCTTCGTTTTTGTATTGTTCACGGCTACCCCCTATCCCGGAACATGCAGGAAAATGCATTCCGCCATCCGCAGGCTCCGGCAATTGCAGTCAATGGCAGGGAAGAAATCCTGCCATTGACCGAAAAATTATTGATTCGAAAGAAATTCATCATACTGTTTCTGTTTCTCTGCTATGACTGTGTCAATCCCGGCTTCTTTCAAGGCCTTGTTCAGATCCGCAATAGCGGAATCCACATCCACAGTCCCGTTTTCTTCTACGGAGTTGCAATACTGCTGGACAACATTGGTGCACGCCGTCACCTCATTTGCCACATTGGAAGAATCGAAGATAAATCCGTAGGCAGGGGAAGCCTTTGCGCTTTCATTATATTCCGTCATCTTCTCTCCGTAATTCTCAATATCTCCCACCCATTCGCCGGCCAGCCAGCCGTTGGGCATTACCCATCCGATATTGGGATAATAAGTACTGTTGGCAAAATCCACTCCGTCCGGATAAGTATATTTCCCGTCTTCCGTCACCTGATAATGAACGCCTTCAATTCCGTTGCAGATCAGATCTTCCACTTCCGCATCCGAGTACAAAAGGTTAAGGAATTTCATGGCGGATACTTGCTTTTTGGAAGTCGACATAATTCTCCAGAGGAAAGTCGTCACATTGGAAGTTGTCCGGTATGTCTCCGCCAACGGCACGATTTCCAGATTTACGCCTGTAGAGGGCGTATATTCCTCCGCAATCAATTCATGCTGATTGAGAATGCACCCGAAACTCATTTTTTCCGGCACCAAGCTCCAATAATTTTCCGTCAGGACGGCCGAATCCGCATTCAGATATCCTTTCTGGCTGAAATCATGGAGTGTGGTCACCAATTCCCTATATTTTTCCGTTTCATACAGATTCACTACCTTGTCAGATGCACCGTCAAACATAACCACCCCAAGATTGTCCCCTAATGTATCCCAGTCATGATAGCTTGACGACAGACAGCCGCTGCTGCTGCCGGTATATAACGGAGTAGACATATCGGGATATGCTTCCACCACCTTGGCAAGAATCCCATCCAGATCTTCCAGCTTTTTCACCGATGCCATGTCCAGCCCCAGTTCATTGGCAATGTCCCCGTTATATACCAATAAGGGCGTGCTGGCATATTCATGCAGGTTCGGAAGCCCATACAGACACCCACGGTATTTTCCGGCTTCCAGGTTATCCCCCAATACTGCCTTAATATCCTGCCCGTATTCTTCCACCAAATCCGTCATATCGGCAAAAGCCCCGGAATTCATGGCATCCGTCACAAGCGGCGTGACAATCAGGTCAATATCCTCGCTGCCGGAAAGAAGCATCGTCTGCTGAGACATATACTGTCCTCCCTCCATGGCATTCAGCTTCACCCGTACGCCTATTTTTTCCTCGCTTATTTTGTTCACTGCCTCTTCCACCATTGCCGTATCGTCAATGCTGTTGAAAGAAAAGTAGGTTACATTGATTGTCTCCACCTCACCGGCCGGCTCCTCTGCCGTCTGACTGCCGGAGTCTGCCGTCCCGGAATCTGCCGCCTCGGAACCTGCCGACCCGGAATCTGCCGACCCGGAATCTCCGCATCCGGCTAACGCTGCGGCCGTCATCGCCATGCACAGCAGCATACTGATCCATTTCTTTTTCATAATTTTCTCCTTTCGTCATGTCACTTTTATGAAGAAAGTATACGATATCCGCCTATTCTTATGTATAACAAAAAAGAGGTCTTAATGGTAATTTCCAGACATAATTGTTTGTTCCTGTGTCCGGATACATACCAAAAACCGGAACGGAAACTCTCTGAAAGTTTCCGTTCCGGTTCCTGCTGCCCTAGTACATCGTTGCGCAAATAACTACACCAATCACTTGCCTGCTTTCGCAATATGGGGGGAATCCAGACGATGCCGGTCACTCATATTCTTTGCAGACATCCACCCATCCCCTATGTCCGGAATGCTCCTCCAATTCCGGGATCGTCAGTTCTATGGCACTGTTGGAACTGCCGCAGGCAGGAAACACCGTATCAAAACGTTTCAGCGATATATCCAAATAAACGTCCACGCCGCCGTTCACCGCAAACGGGCATACCCCTCCCACGGCATGCCCTACCAGACTCTCCGCCTCTTTTGGCGAAAGCATTTTGGCTTTCGTGCCGAACTGCTCTTTATACTTGTGGTTGTCAATTCTGGCATCCCCAGCGGCAACCACCAAAACCCCATGTCCGTCCACCATAAAAGAAAGCGTCTTCGCTATCCGCTGCGGCTCACAATGCAGCGCGGCGGCAGCCAGCTCCACCGTAGCGCTGGACATATCAAACTCCTGTATCCTCTCTTCCATCCCATATTTTCCGAAATATGCTTTTACCCTTTCTATCGACATTTCTATCCTTCCTTCTCTCAGAGCATGCTTTAAAATTTCTTCCCGAAAAGCAGCGCATAGGGGCTTATAAAAGGCACTCCTGCCAAACAGCAGGAATGCCTTGATTGTCTATTACGGAGCAAACAATGCCATGTGTTATACTTTCCTTCTCATGGGCACATAAACCGTATGTAATCCGACAGAGAAGATAGATCTTCTCCCTGCCCGTGCCCCGATGCGGACAGCCTTCGCCGCATCTTCTCTTTCCGCGTCTGTGTGCATAGACAAAAATATGCTGTCAGACCGCTTACTGCCAATTCATGCGCCCGTAACATTTAGTCACCGCCAGGATTTCTTTCTGCAGCTTATCGTCCAGTTCCTTTTCTTTCAGTCTCCAACGCCAATTTATCCCCAAAGTGGAAGGCTTATTCGTCCGGCTGCTGTTGTCAAACCCAAGATAATCCTGAATGGGGATAATGCATGCCTTTGCAACACTGCGCATTACCAATGCAATCAGAGACTTATAAAGTTCTTTCTCCGGCGTATGCTGATCACACAGATAGTCACGCACCATCCGCCGTTCCTCCGGCAGAATATTCCGATACCATCCCACAATCGTCTCGTTATCATGAGTTCCCGTATAGGCAACGCTGTTTTCCGTATAATTATGGGGGAAATAATCACTGGCCGAACCGGAATCCCTGGAATCGAATGCGAATTCCAGAACCTTCATCCCCGGAAAGCCGCTGTCGCTGACCAGCCGGCGGACAGAATCCGTCATATATCCCAAATCTTCGGCAATGACCTCATGCCTGCCGAGCCGCCGCTCCATGCAGCGGAACAAATCGATTCCCGGGCCTTTTTCCCAATGTCCGTTCACGGCAGTCTTTTCCCCGAAAGGAATGGAATAATATTCGTCAAATCCGCGGAAATGGTCAATGCGAACCACATCGTACATCTGGAAAGAATACCACATACGGGTAATCCACCAGTCATACCCTGTCAGCCTATGGTATTCCCAGCGGTACAGCGGATTTCCCCATAACTGCCCATCCTCCGAAAAACCGTCCGGCGGGCAGCCTGCCACCGCCGTGGGCACATTGTTCCCGTCCAGCTGGAACAGTTCCGGATGCGCCCATGTGTCCGCACTGTCCATGGCCACATAAATAGGGATGTCCCCCACGATCCGAATCCCCTTCCCGTTGGCATATTCCCTCAGTTCTCTCCACTGACTGAAAAATTTAAACTGCAGATATTGCTGAAATTCAATGTCAAAATACAGTTCCCTGCGGTAATAATCCATGGCATTTCCCCAACGCAGACGGATATCCTCCGCCCACTCCGTCCATGGCTTCCCTTCAAACCGTTCCTTCACCGCCATAAATAAAGCGTAATCCGACAGCCACCATCTGTTTTCATCCACAAAATGCAGATAATCCGCATTCTTGCTTATGTCACTTCTCTCATAGGCTTTCCGCAGAAGCGGATAACGGTTCTTATACAGCTTTTCGTAATCAATATCATCTGCCTCACTGCCGAAATCCACCTGATCGCATTCCTCTTCCGTCAGGACACCTTCCTCCACTAATGCCTCCAGACTGATGAAATAAGGGTTCCCCGCATATGTGGAAAAAGACTGGTAGGGAGAATCCCCATAGCTTGTAGGGCCAAGCGGCAATATCTGCCAATAAGTCTGCCCCGCCTCCTTCAGCCAGTCCACAAAGTCGTACGCGCTTTGGGAAAAACACCCGATTCCATAGTTTGACGGCAGGCTGGCGATAGGAAGTAAAATGCCCGCTGCTCTGTTCATATCTTTCTGCCTCCTGTTCCGGTTCTGCATCCGCACCGGCCGGTGCCTGAATGCATCATATATTTATTTAATCTGCGCCGTTTTTATGCCATTGCCACACTCTTTTGCGCAATTTAACTATAATTCATTTATCAGGAATTTTCAATCAGAAAGTTGCAGTTTGCAGTTCTTTTCATTCGGACAGCAGCCTGCCGGACGGAATGACAGCGTATTTCAGGCAAAGGTACAAAAATGTACCTTTTATGTACCTTGAATGTAACTTTGGAATGTTATTCTTTTCTCAGCATCAGCCCCCTTAGAATGTGTCTGAACATGCATTCCCGACATCTGCCAGAAAGCAATTTCCAAACACGCTCCAAAGGCAATGAAAGCATGTCTGAAAATTGCTTTGTGGGAGATTTGTGTCAAAGGAAGGGCTGAATTGCCGAACGATGTACTACGAAACAGGAGGGATCTATATGGAGATATCGCTGAGGAAACTTGCGGCACGCAGCTTCCGCACCTACAGAATCCGCAATCTGGCTGCCGTGCTGGCCATTATGATGACAGCCATATTGTTTACCACAGTAACCACTATCGGAATGGGGACAATGGAATCCCTGACATTAACGATGCAGATGGCAAAGGGAAGCAAGGCGGACGGAGACTTCCGCTATATGACCGCAGAACAGTTCGGTCAGTTGGAAAACGCCGGCTTTATAGAAAGCTACGGGCTGCGGATGCCGGTAGGTTTCCTTACGAATACCGTCCGCCATAACATTGAATTTGATGTAATGGACGAAACACAGGCAGAACTGACTTTCTGCAATCCCAGCCACGGAACCATGCCGCAGGCCGAAAATGAAGTGGTAGCCTCCGATGCGGCTTTGCATGATTTAGGGATAGAGCCTGAAATAGGAGCCGTGGTCCCGGCAGAATTTTCCGTCCGGGGCAAAACTTATCAGTTAGAATTGGTGCTCTCCGGATGGTATAAAGCAAGCAATGGACAGATAAGCATTATGTGGGCAGGAACTGCTTTCCGGGATGCCCATCCGGATATTTTCAAGTACACATACGATACCGACACAGCTGAATATTATCCCCCTTGGGAGCCACCAGTTTCCCGCTTCAGAGCCATCCGGAA
>CAJUIM010000090.1 GCA_910586275.1 uncultured Lachnospiraceae bacterium
GAAACTCCCAGCCGGAAAAAGTGCACGGAAAACCGGGACAGGTGCTCCCGCTGCCACCGTTCCGCAAAAAAATCCCTCCCGTGCGTCCTCCTCTCAACACAACATTCAGGCTGAACTGTTACAAAAATTAAGGCTTTCTGCAAATTTATGGTGGCATTTTAAGAAAATTTTTACTATAATCATTTTATACTGCAAATACAGAACATGTTTGAAAATTGCTTTCCGGCAAATGTGCGTCACAATTTGTGAGAGATTTGTGCCAAAGGAAGAGCGCATAGCGGGCTACGCCGGGCAAGCCATTGGGGAACGCATGTATTTGCAGAGTCTTCAGACAACGAATAACCAGAAAGGACACCGTCGTATGATTCGCTTCATATTTCTTGCATCATTTGTTATACTATTTCTTGTTTTCAGCATTCCCCTGTTAATTGTGGAATGGATCATCGGTAAATTCAATATGGATTTGAAAAACAGAAGTTCTCTCGCCATTGTCAACTGGGCGTTCCGCGGCTGCCTCTGGCTGACCGGCGTATCGCTGACGGTAATCGGCGAAGAAAACGTCCCCAAAGACACCGCCGTCCTATATGTGGGCAATCACCGCAGCTATTTCGATATTCTGCTGACTTACACAAGAGTGCCCAGGCCAACCGGATACATTGCCAAAAAAGAAATGCTGCGTTATCCCCTCTTGGTAAACTGGATGAAAAACCTTCACTGCCTTTTCCTTAACCGCACTGACGTAAAAGAAGGACTGAAAACCATACTGGAAGCAATAGATAAAGTAAAATCCGGCATCTCCATCTGCATCTTCCCGGAAGGCACAAGAAATAAAGTTCCCGACACCTTCCTCCCCTTCCATGAAGGAAGTTTTAAGATTGCCGAAAAGTCAGGCTGCCCTATTGTCCCCATGTGCATCAACAATTCGGCCGGAATTTTCGAAGACCATCTTCCGAAAATCCAAAAAGCCCATGTAATTTTAGAATACTGCAAGCCAATCTATATAAAAGAACTTCCCAAGGCAGAACGCAAATTCGTAGGAGCCTATGTACAGGATATCATCAAAGAAACATATTTCAGAAACAAGGAATCCGTATAATCCAATGCCATTCACTTAAACCGCAGCAAGCGGGCCTTAAACTGCTTTCTCTGCAGCTTAAGGCCCGCTTGTTCGGTTCCGACTCACGGACACGATTCTTCATTTATTCTTTACGGATTCCCGCCACGCCGATTCCCAATAGTATAAATATCAGCGGCGTGCCTATAATCTGCTGATAGCAAAGCACGTTATGGGCAATATACCCTGCCGCCGCCAGCCCTGCCCCGAAAACCACTGCGCCTTTTCCTTCCAATGCGGATTTCATCAGGCGGTATGCCGCTGACAGGAAAATTCCCAGATAAGCTGTCCCGCCTATGATACCATAGTTAATCAGCCCGTTAAACCACTCATTATGTACATTGGGCACCACCTGATTGCTCCAGAACTCATTTATGGCATCCCCCATCAATTCATAAGCATATGGAGTAAAGCAGTCCGGACCGCAGCCGAATAATTTCCGCCATACATTGAAATCGGAAAATACCGCTGCCCCCGTCCTCCATATAAAACCTCTGCTGTTCCCCCACCATATCGTGAACCGAAAATAATTTTCTGTAGGCGATCCGCTGTAATATCCTTTCCCGTGCAGAATAAACAGGATAACAACAGCCACAATCACAAGACATACAAGCAATAGGTAGATTCCCCTAAGAAGCCTTACCGTCCCCCTCTTCGCGTCCCCATGAATCCAATCCTTCTTCACCAGCAGATAAAAAACTGCCGCTGCCGCCAGCAGCCCATAAGCAGCCCAGCTTTGCGCGGCTTTCAAATATACTGCGTCAATGGGCACCATGCGGCTGCCGAAAGCCCATTCCAACAGCCCTACTGCAGCTGCAGCCGTCAGCGATATCATGACAATTTCCGTCAATGCCAGCAGCCTCTTCTTACTTCCCACCGCCAGCCAAAGCATAACCATCCAAGCCGCCATAATCGCAATCAGGCCGCTGTCACAATTTAAAAGCATTTCCACGGCAAATCCGATTCCGATGCAGCTTCCCCAGAATATTTTTTCCTTCTTCCCTTCTTGCAGATAATATATCCCCATCCCTGTAATCAGAAGTATGCTGATATAGCTGGAGGACCAAGTGACTTGTCCCAGCGTAGTCACAAAATCCAGCTTTACATCCTCGCCAAATCCTCGGTAAAGATAAGCCACATCTATATTAAACCGCTGCAATATCACAATGCTGCCCACTAACACCCCCGCAGCCGCAGCCAAAATTTTCAGATATTTTAATTCTTTATGTCCTCTGGAAACTCCAAAATATATCCCTATCAGCAATAGCTGGGTCACCAGTCCCATATACCAAGTGTCTATCCCCCAGAATGCCGTCTCACGGTCATATGCCCCCGCATAGGAAATAAGCACTGCCGCCAGATAGGCAAGCACAAACCAATCCGTCAAAATCCATGCTTTCCTTGGATTTTTCCGTTTTCCGCAGAATGCGGCCGCACCGCATACAACGCTTACTGCAACATAAGCAAGAGATGCATACAGAAACAATGCCCACTTTTTAAACAACAGTTCCTCGTACCCACGTCCCATAAACAGCGGATATACCACCAACATAATTACAAGATAAATTTCAGTCCCCTGTTCCCATATGGATGCAAAACCTGCTTTCTCCCTAAAACCATTTCCCTTTGCCGACGCATATTTTTTCTGCATTGTATTTCTCCTCGTCCGACCTTTTCCTTTTATTACCTAATCTATTTTCAAGCCTTCCTATCTCCCAATGTCATTAAAACCGCACCCCTTTCCGCTTCCCTCGATGCCGGACGGTCATTCCTGCGATGCCAGAGTTTCTGCAATCTCCTGAAAGGCCATGCCATGGGAAGCCTTTACCAGTACGGTATCCTTCGGCCTCAGGATTTCCCTCCGCCTTGCCAGAAATTCCTGCTTCTCTTTGAAATAGTAAATGCCCTCCGGCGGAGTGTCCAAGTTCTCTGCTGCCCTTACCGCCCCTCTATACATTTCTTCCGCCAATGAGCCGATGAAAACAAGCACATCTATCCCCTGTTCTGCCGCATATGCGCCTGTCCCCGCATGCATTTCCCTTTCGTCTTCCCCCAGTTCAAACATATCTCCCAGTACCGCAGCCTTTCTGGTCAGGGCCGTCCCTAGAAGATCTATGGCTGCACGCATGGAAACGGGATTGGCATTATAGCAGTCGTCAATCACCGTCCGCCACTCCGTCTCCACAATACGGCTCCTACCTCCTACCGCCTGAGTTTTGGCAATTCCCTGCCGCATTTCTTCTGCCGTCATCCCCAACAGGCTCCCTACGCTGACTGCCGCCAAGGCATTGTATACCATATGTTCACCGGGCAGGGAAATATCCGCATAAAATTCCTCATCATCCAAACGCACCAAAATCCTGCTGCCGAAAAGCCCTTTTGATTCCACATTTCCCGCATATACCCGGTTGCTCTCCCTGCGGCCGAACGTCATCGGCTTCCTGCCGCGCACTTCCTCTATCGTCTCCAGCATATCATCATCGCCGTTCAGGCAGACCAATCCGTCCTCTCCCATAAAATCAAAAATCTCCGTTTTGGCCCGCAGAATCCCTTCCCGGGATTTTAAATTCTCCAGATGGCACTGCCCGATATTCGTCAGGACACAAATATCCGGCCGGGCTATCTCGCTTAAACGGTGCATCTCCCCAAAATCACTGATTCCCATCTCCAGCACGGCAATTTCATGCTCCTCCCTGATTTTCAGCACGGTCAGCGGAAGCCCTACCTCATTGTTGAAATTTCCCTCCGTCTTACAGACACAATATTTTTCGGAAAGCACCGACGCAATGCACTCCTTCGTGCTGGTCTTGCCCACGCTTCCGGTGACCCCCACTACCGTGACATCCAACTGCTCCCGGTAGAATTTCGCAATATCTTTCAAGGCCTGAAACGAATTTTCCACCAGAACAAAGCATCCCTCTGCCCCCTCCGTTTCCGGCAGCCTCTCACAGACCACGCCGGCCGCCCCTTTCTGCAGCACCTGTGGTATAAAAGAATGGCCGTCCACACGTTCTCCTTTTGTGGCAATAAAAAGACAGCCTGCCTCTGCCTGACGGGAATCCAGCGTGACTCCCGACACCTCTCCCACGTCCTTGACGTTTCCGTACAGCTTTCCTCCGCAAGCCCTCGCTATATTTTCCAATGTAAGATTTTTCATCACTTGCCTGCACCTTCCCGTTTATTTCCGCGCACAAGAAACCCATCGGCCTCCTGCAGCGGAATCTTTGATTTCCCGGATTCCCAAATCAGCCGGACATGCCTGCCTATGCATCCGGCTCCAGCGAAGCCTCCAAAATCCTCTCGCACAATTCTTCAAAACTCATGCCTATTGCTTTTGCTTCCTGGGGCAAAAGCGATGTAGGGGTCATCCCGGGCAGAGTATTTGCTTCCAAGCAAAAGATTTCCTCTTCCTCGCTCATCATAAAATCCATCCGGGCATAATTTTTCAGACGCAGCACACGGAATACCTGCTCCGCCAAATGCTGCATCTCTTTTGTTTTCCGTTCGGACAGCAAAGCCGGACAAGTCTCAACCGTGCTCCCTGCCTGATATTTATTTTTATAATCATAAAATCCGTTCAGAGGCGCAATCTCGATGACCGGCAATGCCCTGCCGTCCATGACGCCTACCGAAAACTCCCTGCCCTTGATATATTGCTCTATGATAACCTCTCTATCATAACGGAATCCTTCCTGTAATGCAAGCCCATATTCTTCCTCATTACGGGCAACGCAGACCCCTACGCTGGACCCGCCGCAGCAAGCCTTCACGATACATGGAAAAGGTACCGACCTTGCATCTGCCTCCCCCCTGCCAAGACGCACTCCCTTGGGTGTGGGTATCCCATGGTAATCAAACAATTCCTTTGCCAATCCCTTATCCATGCAGAGTGCCGAACTAAGATAATCCGTTCCCGTATACCGGATGCCCATCAAGTCAAAGCATGCCTGTATCTTTCCGTTCTCTCCGTTTTCCCCATGAAGCGCCATGAAAACCACGTCCGCCGCCTGACAGAGGGTTATTACATTGGGCCCGAAGAAATTCCTGTCCCCATCGGCACGAAGAGCCTTCACCGCCTCAATATCCGGGTTCTTCTCCCCTACTGCGCCGATTTCCTTCACCCAATCTTCCTCTTTCTCAAAAATATATTCCGTATCGTCCCCGGTATATCCCAAATAAACATCCAGCAAAATTACCTGATGCCCGTTCTTCTTCAATGCTTCATAAATCATCTTTCCGGAACTTAAGGACACCTCCCGTTCCGTGCTGATTCCTCCGGCCAAAACCACTACCCTCATACTGCTTCCTCCTATTTCCGCCTTGAGCCTTTCCCGCATCATGCCCAGACATCACGCCGGCTCCTAATATACATACCGTATATTTCCATTATCCATACTATTCAGATTATAACTCACACATGACAGAAGGTAAACCCAAAATTAACCCAACGCCCGGAAATCCGTTTTCGGCTTTATGCCTGCTGCGGTGTTGCGGCAAAACGTATCGCGCCCGCCGACACAGTACGGCAAGGGATTCGGTGTATATACAAAACAGAAATTTTTCAGACACGCTTCCTTTCAGCAGCGAATGCAGCTGTACTACGGCGTGTCGTTTCACCACTTTGCGTGATATTTTCACCAAATATTTCTGTTTTTTGTATACACCGAATCCTTCGCCGTACTGTGTCAGCGGGCACGATACGTTCCGCCGAAACACCGTAGCAGACATAAAGCCGAAAATGAATTTCCGTCAATCCAACACACAGCCTCTGCCAGACTTACTGCATTAGGCGGCGTTGTCTGACCGAAGGGAGTTTCGCCGTCGTGGCAGTAAGGTCCCGCAAACCAAATTGCCGCCTTACGAATCCCTAGAATAAACCACTTCCCCATCTATTAAAGTACAGAAAGTCTCCGTAAACACTTCCAGCGGGTTCCCGTCAAAAACCGCAATATCCGCATCCTTCCCTATCTCCAGACTGCCCACCCGGTCCGCCACATTGCATATCTGAGCCGCATGGATAGTGACCGCGCGCATGGCTGCCTTCATGTCCATTCCCGATTTCACACATAAGCCTGCGCAGATAGGAAGCGACTGAATCAGCGATACGGGATGATCCGTAGTAATAGCCACTTTCACTCCTGCCTGATGTAATATGCCCGCCGTCTTAAAAGCCACATTCTGCACTTCGATCTTGCTTCTGCTGGACAGATCCGGCCCTACAATGGCCGGAAAGCCTTCTTCTGCCAATTCTTCCGCCACCAGATGCCCCTCGCTGCAGTGATCCAGCGTCATAAGAAGGTCAAACTCCTTTGCAATCCTAATTGCCGTAAAGATATCGTCCACCCGATGCACATGGGCTTTCAAAGGGATTTTCTTTTCCAATACCGGCAGCCAGCATTCATACCGGAAATCCTCTTCAAAATCCCCGGCGGAATTTACCTTCCCTTTCCCCTCCTGACAGCATCCCTCCCGCTGCGCCTCCTTCTTTTTCTTCCAATACTGTTCCGCCTTAAACAATTCTTCCCGCAGCATTCCGGCAATGGCCATTCTTGTGGCGGGCATTTTTCCCTGTCCCGAATAATTTACTTTGGGATTCTCACCGAAAGCCACTTTCATGGCGGCAGGCGCCAGCACTGTCAAATCATCGATTCTCCGTCCCTTCGTCTTTACAAAAGCGAACTGTCCTCCTACCACATTGGAACTGCCTGGGCCAATCATAGCGGACGTAATCCCTGCCCTCACCGCATCGTCAAATGCCGCATCCATTGGATTGATGGCATCTATGGCACGCAGATAAGGAGTCACCGGTTCCACATCCTCATTGCAGTCGTCTCCTTCCATGCCCTTCTTTTCCTCTGTGATTCCCATATGACAATGGGCTTCTATCAGTCCCGGCATCACTGTCCTGCCCCCCACATCCACAATATCGGCTTTGTCTTTCGGCGAGACTTCCTTCCATTCACTCATCTCGCCAATATCCGCTATCTTCCCGTCCACAATATGCACATACCCGTCTTCATAGACTGCCCTTACTTTCTGCTTTCCCAGACCACTTTTTGCCTCTTCTTTCTGTTTTCTCCTTTTATCCTTCCCATCGTTTTCCGTACAATCTGCCATTGTCAGAATTTTTCCGTGAATCAAATACCTTTCCATATCTCTCCCGCTTCTCCTTTCCCGGACAGGATACTTTCCGTCATAAAACGAAAGCCATGCCTTGCATGATCCGCACCTTTATCATGGCACTCCTCCGTGAAAATTCCGGCGGCATCCCGCAGACACTGCCCGGAAATCTTCACCCCGGAATCAGCGTGTGTTTCAAACGCTGATCTCCGTCCGGATAGAGCGCCAGTACATCGTTGCGCAAATAACTACACCAATCACTTGCCTGCTTTCCCGATTGCACAGGTCAAAAATCCTCAGCGAAACCCACTACGCCTACGTTTTTTGACCTGCACACTCAGAAAAGCATTCTGCGTGATTGATCCGGTTATTTGTCGAACGATGTACTAGTGCGAATCAGGCAAAGCACAACTTTCATTTCTTACAGCCATATATTGTCCGCATTAATTCAGTTTTGTCAAAGGATCAACCGGAACTCCGTCCTTCGTAAGCTTAAAGTATACATTGCAGCCTTCCACCGAATAATATTTGGTAGGCGCAGCCACGCTGCCGATAATTTCTCCCTGATTTACAAAACCGCCCTCCGACACTGTAATATCCTTCAGCTGCCCATAGGTCAGTTCATATCCGTTTCCAAGTTCCATAATAACTACGTTTCCGAGTTCCGGATCCTTCACCACGCTGCGTACCTTCCCGTTTGCCGCTGCCGTAATTACTTCCCCTTCCACTGCCGCGATAATAATGGCCGGATTATATTTATATTGCTCCAAAGTAGGGAAATAAACGGTCTTGTCCATGCTGTAATTAATCAGTACATTTCCCACTATGGGCCATGCCAGCGTATCTCCGTCACTGAATGTCAATGCAGGCTGAATCGAAGTGGATGTGGCAATTGCCATAGTATCTTCCATTTCTTCCATGGCTGCTACTTCTTCCAGCATGCTTTCCTCTTCTGCGGATGCTTTGTCCTTGGACTCGTCTATCATGCCCTCCTGACCTTTTTCATTTTTCTCTTTATCCTTTTCTTTATCCTTTGCTGCCTTTTCCTTGTCGCCGTCTCCGGATTCCTCTTTTTTCTCCGTCTCTCCCACTTCACTTTCCACGCTCAGGGAATCCGTTTCCTGATAATAGGGATCATAGTCCAAATCGTCCGAGGTCACCGCATCGTCCATGATGCCTTTCACGTCCTTCTGCTGAGCTCCCGCTATTTCCTGGCTGTTTTCCAGATTTCCCTGTGACAGTTCCGTTCCGTTGTTCTCAATGGAACTGAAATCCACCACATATCCGTCGCTTTTGTCTTCGTTCTTCTCTCTGATCATCAGCCCTGTGGCCGTCAACGCTGCCAGTACAAATACCGATGAGAGAGCCATAATGATTTTCTCTTTTCTGGCTCCTGCCCTGCTTCTTCTTCTCATTTCCATTCCTCCTATCCGATTTATGTCAGGTTCTTATTTTTAATTCCTCACCGATAGTTTTGCCTGTTTGCGTTTCTTTATTCAGTTTTCACTTGGATTCTCCGATTTTTTCTATTACGGTATCAGAAAAGAAATAATTTAAAATATCTATATAGTCACTCCCCTTTTTCGCCGCCTCATTGGCTCCGTACTGACACAGCCCCAATCCGTGCCCGGTTCCCTTTGTCCTGATAATTACCATATCCCCTTCCTCTTCTATTTCAAAGCAGGAAGAATTCAGCCCGAACGCATCCCGAAACACTTCTCCCGATATAGTATCCCCTTTCACTGACACTTCCGTCACATACCCTGCCCGGTCCCGCTCCAGCATAAGCCGATCCACTCCCCCGGCTTCTTCATATTCTATGTTTTCCATAAATTCTCCCAGCCGGTTCCAAAAAGTATGCCTGCTCATCCTCACGCTGCCCGCATAATGCTCAGAAGTAAAATCCCTCTCACACATAACGGATTTCAGATAGTTATACTCATCGCTGCCAAACACTTCGTTTCCGTTTCTGGTCGCCCCTGCGCTTACTGTAAAATAAGGTGCCGTAATAATTTCATTCTCATACACCAAAAACATCCCTTTGGTGCTGCCCACCGCCTCCTTGCTTCTCTCATACTCTTCCGCTTCCGTATTTACTACGCCGCTCTCCACATAAATGCATTTCCCCTCGGCCTCTGCCTGTTTCATCAGTTCCGTACGCAGCACCACCGCCTGTGCCTTCAATGCCTCCATTTCATATCCCATATCGATAGTGACCGGCAGGCGGCTGACCAGATAAGTTTCCAAAGGAATCATCTCTGTCCCCACTGCGGTTTTATTATATACAATAAATTCCGTTTTCTTCAGATCCTCCTGAAACATCTCTGTCTCCGTCATTACAGTGCCTGCTACCGTCCCCTGCCCTTCTCCGTTTTTTCTCTGCCCTGTATTCCCGAAGAAAAAGGACACGATATACGGAACAAGGAAAATAAACAAAAGAATCGCACCAAAATCCCGATAGTCGGGTCCCGGTACGATTCTTCTTCTCTTCAAGACGTTTTTTATGATTTCTTTATATCCCATGCAGCACCCCCATACCCAGCCATGCCTGAACATCATCCATTCTCCACTTTCCGGAAGAGATTCCAGACACACTCTAATGTATGCGGCCATGCATCCATACTATGCCACTAATCCTATAATATTTGTCCTCCATTCCAGTTCCGCGTGCTCCGGACTCAACACCCTGTCATGGTGAAATTACCGGCTGCTTCCCAGCCTGTATTTCCACCAGGTGCTTCTTCCGGCTCCCGCTGTTTTCCAGTTCCGCGTGCTCCGGACTCTGCACCCTGTCATGGTGAAATTACCGGCTGCTTCCCAGCCTGTATTTCCACCAGGTGCTTCTTCCGGCTCCCGCTGTTTTTCGGTTCCGTGTCAGCTTACTGCCTCAAAATGTGTCTCTGCCTTTCCGTGTTCTGTCACATCCACATGCTGGACAGTGCCTGCCATTCCGTTCTCATATAAGAAAATCCCCGTTTTCCGTATCCGTCCGTTCACTGCATTATCCGTTCCGTTTAGGGAGAAGTCCGTGCCTGCATTCCCCAGGCATATGGCACCCACTCCCTTCTCCGACAGCTTGTAGCAAACTTCCTCTCCGTTCTCGTCCCTTGTCCAAATCAGAAGTTTTTCCCATATATCATCGTCTTCGTCAATCCATCCGTTGCCGTCCGAATCATAAGCTGCCAGATCCGCAAACCCGTCCCCGGATTTTGTGCCGAAAAGCTCACTGCCGTCATTGATCCTGCCGTCCCCGTTTTTATCCAAAGCTAAATAACCGCTGCCTTTTGCCAGCTGGGAGATTTCCTCTTTTTTTCCGTCCCCGTCGATATCGAAGAAGAAAGTCTGATCCGATAGTTCCGCTATATTATCTTCCAGATTAATCACTAGCGGATCCCGCATTCTTTCCTGCACATGTGCATAGTTTTCCTGATAATATGCCGAAAAACTCCTGCTCATCTCCACGTTCATATGAATCGGTATTTCCCTTCCGTCCGCTGTCCGCACCGTGCCCGTGGCGGAGAAAAAAGTATTTTCGCTCTCTTCATAATATGTTTCCCGCTGATAATAAACCGTCTCCAGCAGCTTCTGGCTGTTTACCGGCTGCAAGGCGGCATAGTTCAGGGCAAATTTTCCTTTTTCCTGCTCCCCCAAGAACAGCGACACCAAATATTGCATGCAGCTTTCCCTCACCCTGCTGAGCGGATCTCTTTTACTCTTAATTTTCTTCAGCCTTCCTATCTTGGAATTGGAACTCATTTCATTCAGCTTCTCTTCCAAGGCTTTTTTCTTCTCTTCAAAAGTCTGTTCTGCATCATACTTCTGCTTTAACTCTTCCCCGACAAGAATATTATTTTCCGGATTTCCCTCCCTTTCGGGATCGGATAAAAGCCCGTTAGTGCCCACCATTACAGTTACGCTGGCGTGGCTCGCCATAAAGGAATGATAGCTTCTTGCCGATTCCATCCGCATATCCGAAGAACTGATCCGCATATTAACTCCTTTCCATCTTTAACCGCTTTTGTCCGGTCCATCCTCATGAGTCCATGAACCTGCGGCCATCCTGCCGCTTTCCCGTACGTCCCGCATCCGCCTGAGGGCCGCCTGTGCTGACACAGACTCCAAATGCCGGCTCCCTAGAACGTGAAATTCATTCCAAGCATCTGCCAGAAAGCAATTTTCTAACACGCTCCGGCAAGCTATGCAAAACTGTACCGGTTATAATAACAAAAAAGATGATGTCTGCCGCACTGCTCCGCCGTGCCCGTAAACACCATCCATGGTTAAACGATATAAAATTCGGAGACACGGCACCCGGCCAAGATACCCTGTCTCCGTATTTTATATATCGGAAACGGATTCCGATAACTTTAGACTATACATGAAAGTTCCCCTACATCCGCTGCACGTTCTAATCACTCCGCAAAATAGGCATCAATCCCGTCCGCAATCCCTGCCGCAATCAGCTGCTGATAATCCTCTTGGGCCATTTTCCTATCCTCTTCCGGGTTGGTCATATAGCCCATCTCCACAATCGACACCGGAAGTTCGCTCCAATTAATGCCGCTCATAGTGTCCGTTTCCCATACTCTCTCCCTTTTACATCCTGTACTTGCCGTCAGTCCGTCCAAAATCAAGGAAGAAAGCCGCTGGCTGTCCGCATACAGATCGGACACATAGGGATTCTTCTGCGTAGGGCATATTGTCATGGCTCCGTTGGCCTTGCTGTTCTCCGAACCGTTGGCATGAATCCTGACAAAAATTTCCGCGCCGGAATCATATGCCATTTTTGCCCGCTCCGAATTGCTGATGTCCACATCATGCGTCTCACGCACCATATAGACTTGGTATCCCCGGTTCTCCAATTCCGTCCGAAGCTTTTCCGAAACCATCAAAGTCAGTTCATATTCATATAGCCCCGTAGTCGTTCCTCTGGTTCCTCCCGTTACCTTCATTTTCGTTTCACTGGCTCCCGGGCCTATCGGTTCTTTTTCGGTGTTTGCCTTATTCTGATGTCCGGCATCGATAGCCACCACATGACTGCCTTCCCCTGCCTTTTTCTTTTCCCTTAGATATTCCGACTTAATATAGTAAACGCCCTCCTGCGTAACTACACGGCTCCAGCCGCCCCCTTCTCCGTTTTTTAAGAAAACGCTTCCTTTTTCCGCCAGCAGAACCATATCCGCCTCCGTGGAAGGTGCCGTCCGTACCTTCACGTTAGCCGTCGTATATACCTCTATGGCCTCCAAGTCCGTGAATGCAGCTTTCAATTCCTCAAATTCCTTTTTCAGCTGCTGTTGCTTCTCTATACTGCCCACATCCTGACTTTCCGCTGCCAAAGGATATGCAGAAATCTCCTCTTTCAGAATAGCCGTCTCCACCTTTTCCGGCGAAAGCACCTGCCGCCCTCCATAATCCGGCTCCTGCATTCTGACACTTTCCCGTCCGCTTCCGCCCTCATCGGTTTCCATCGGCTCCCGGCCGGCCGCACACCCCATACAGCCTAATGACAATGCACAAAGGCATAGGATGGCCGCCAATGCCTGCCATGCTTTTCCCGCCCCGAAAGCCTTCCGTGCCTTGCCGCCTTTTTTTCTTTCCTTCATCCTGACCTCCATGACCCTTTTTTGTCCCCTTTTCTCTTTCTTTTCACATTCTAACATGTCCTCCGGCATTTGAAAAGAGCATTGCCGCACCAATTCATGCCCTGTTTCCAAAACAAATATGCTCTTCTTAGGAAACCCTATTGTAGTTAATCAGGCATCCTTTTAAAATAATCTGCCTTTCTTCGTCCGTCAGTTCACCCAATGTCATCTCAAATTCCTTCAGTCCGTCTTTCCCTACCACATAGGCTTTGATAAGATCCGCTTTTTCCTCCACCGCTTTCTTCACATCCGGCACAAAAATATAATCCAGATTCCCGAACGGCAGCTTTGTGTGGTCCGTGTCAATCAGAAACGGCAGCATACCCCAGTTGATTAAATTGGAACGATACCTCTTGGTGGCATATTCATTGGCAATGTTTGCCCATCCGCCCAGTACCTTTTGACAGGAAGCCGCCTGTTCTCTGGCCGATCCGTCTCCCGGCTTCACTGCAAAAATGGCAGAACCAAAACCGATATTTCCCTCCCCTGTCTCCGGGTATTTTTCCCTGATCGTTTCCATCACTTGCTGCAGTTCCGGTTTTACATCTATCGGACATATTCCTTCCATTACTGCATTCTGTGCCTTCTGAATGTCCTTAGCGCGTCCCACATAGGCAGGATCTTTTCTGGAAAGGGTAAATTCTGCCAAGCCTAACGGATTGGAACGGTAAGAAGAAGTTTCACCCGAAGGTATCAGTTCATCCGTAGTAGTCACCGGATCATGAATTTCCGACACGATCTGCAGAACCAAGTTCTCCGGCAGGGCACACATCTTGGGCCAATCCTTGATATTCGGCCCGAACTGGATTTCCACCTCCGGATCCGCTTTCCCTTCGGAATCAAACACACGGTTTGCATAAATATTGGAATCAAAATGATATTTATACTTACCGATGGTCCCGTCAAAATCCGTAGCCGGCGTAAGCACTCCCTGATTGGCACTGGTAGCCGCAATGGAACGGGCATCCATAAGAGCCACGGAAGAAATCTGTCCGTTCTGCAGCTTGGATCCTTCCCTGTTGGGGAAATTCCTTGTGGAATGGCGGATGCTGAACGCATTGTTGGCCGGAGTATCCCCTGCTCCGAAGCACGGGCCGCAAAATGCCGTCTTAAGCACGGCTCCCGTCTCCATCAGTGCCGCCGCACAGCCATTCTTAATCAATTCCATATAAACCGGCATAGATGCGGGATACACACTCAGCGTGAATCCGTCGGAACCGATATAAGATCCTTTCAATATATCGGCTGCCGCACAGATATTTTCAAAACCGCCCCCTGCGCAGCCGGCGATAATCCCCTGATCCACATAAAATCTTCCGTTTCTCACCTTATTTTTCAAAGTAAAATCTACCGCGCCGTCCAGACTCACCGCCGCCCGTTTCTCCACATCCTCCAGAATATCGTCCAGATTTGCATTCAGTTCCTCTATCGTATAAGTATTGCTAGGGTGGAACGGCATGGCAATCATCGGTTTGATGCTGCTCAGATCCACGGTAACCATTCCGTCGTAATATGCCACCGTACCCGGATTCAGTTCCTTATATTCTTCTTTTCTCCCATGAATATCGTAAAACTCTTCAATCTCCCCGTCCGTTCTCCAGATAGAAGAAAGGCAGGTAGTTTCCGTTGTCATGACATCAATGCCAATGCGGAAATCCGCACTCAGGGAAGCCACGCCCGGTCCCACAAATTCCATCACCTTATTTTTTACATACCCGTTGCCAAACACCGCGCCGATAATTGCCAATGCCACATCCTGCGGCCCGACTCCCTTCACCGGAGCCCCCGTCATATATATGCCCACCACTCCCGGCATATTAATATCATACGTCTGATTCAGAAGCTGCTTCACCAACTCCGGGCCTCCCTCGCCCATGGCCATCGTACCGAGTGCCCCGTAGCGGGTATGGGAATCGGAACCGAGAATCATCCTTCCGCCTCCGGCCAGCATTTCCCTTGCATACTGATGAATGACTGCCTGATGGGGCGGCACATACACCCCGCCGTATTTTTTCGCACAGGTAAGGCCGAACATGTGATCGTCCTCATTGATGGTGCCTCCCACCGCACAGAGAGAATTATGGCAGTTCGTCAGCACATACGGCACCGGAAACTTCTCCAGCCCGGATGCCCGAGCCGTCTGAATGATGCCTACAAATGTAATATCATGAGAAGTCAGTTTATCAAACTTAATTTTCAGTTTTTCCATATTGCCTGATGTATTATGCTCTTTCAGAATACCGTAGGCAATCGTTTCTTTTGCCGCCTCTTCCCTGCTTACCTCTCTTCCCGTCCTGCTCTTTATCTCTGCCGGAGCCTGTACCCCGTCGGGAATAATTTCCGTCCCGTTTACAAGATAAGCACCGCCGTCCAACAACTGTATCATAACTTTTCCTCCTTCTTATATTTCTCTTAAATTCACCTTATGCCCGAAATCTTTCCTGCCCTTTCCCGGCCGTGCTTATTTCCGGCCGGATTGAACTGAAACATCCCTGAAACATCCACAAAATATCCCTAAAATATCCCTAAAACATATCTTGTAAGCCATTCCCCATGCCGCCGTATAGCACTTCCTCCTCCCCTTACCTCTTGCTTCCGGAGCATATATCTCCGGTCACACGGCACAGACGGATACGGCATCCCGGCAGAAACACTTTCAAGACACGCTGTATTTCGTTTTTATTATAAAGCAACAGACAGTAGTTTGCAAGTTTCTTGGAGTGCCATTCACGGAAATCAATTGGCGGCCTTATGCCTACGCCGGTATTTCCGCTGACCGCATAGGGATCGCCCCACGGTTTGGCAGGGAATCCGGTGCCCACACAGAAACAGAAATTTTTCAGACACGCTTTCGCTCAGCGGCAAACGCAGCGGTACTAAG
>CAJUIM010000091.1:0-7490 GCA_910586275.1 uncultured Lachnospiraceae bacterium
TCTGTCTATGCCAGCATGGCTTGGGTAAGCCGGGAATTTGCGGATGAGATGATCGGTGACTATGTTGCTGACGGGAAAACAAGCATTTTGGGTCTGCATACCGCACAGGTAATCCTGCATAGTGACCGCAATATTGAGGCCGCCATGGAGAATATTTTGGCAGACACCGGGCTGACGGACTTGAAATTTGGCGTGAATCTGGCATATTCACCAGAGATGAATGCTACCGCAACGCAGGAAAGCATTCCCATGTATTTGGGTATGGTGCTGGTATTCCTTGCCGGCTATCTGATTATTTATAATATCTTTCAGATCAGCGTTACTGCAGACATCCAGTTTTACGGAAAGCTGAAAACACTGGGAACTACCACAAAGCAGATCAAGAAACTCATTTATGGTCAGGCAAATCGGCTGTGCGTGATCGGTATCCCGATGGGTTTTCTCTTGGGTTGGCTGCTGGGCATGGTGCTGGTTCCTGTGTTGATGGGACGGCTGGAGGGCGATGTTGTGGTTTCCTCCCATCCTGTGATCTTCTTTGGCTCTGCCCTTTTTGCATGGCTGACGGTTACGATTTCCTGCCTGCGTCCGGCAAGGCTGGCTGGTAAGGTTTCTCCCATAGAAGCTCTGCGGATGAGTGATGCCGCCGCCACAAGCAAGAAGAAAAGCAAACGCACCCGGAATGGCGCTTCCATTACCGGAATGGCCTGGGCGAATCTGGGGCGGAACAAAAAACGGACAGTGACAGTCATCTGCTCTCTGACCTTGGGGTTGGTTTTGCTCAGCTGTTTCTACGCTAAGAATGCTGCTTTTGATATGGAGAAATATCTGTCTGAACTGACGATCAGTGACTTCCGGCTGGATGATGGCAGCAGTGCAGACTATATTGGCGGATATGACCCTCATGGCTTTACCCTGAATGCTGAACTGGTGGAGTCCGTGGAAGGATTGGCCGGTTTGGAAGCCATTGGTCATCAATATTCTCATCAATTTGAACTGATACTGGATGATGAGACTGTGCAAAATATCGACACTTTCTATACACAGGAAATGCTGGACGATTGGGCAACTTACGATCCGTCAGGCCCTGCTCAGATAAAAAACGCCATGGAAACCCGTGAAGCGATCGGCGTACTGTATGGGATGGACGGTATCCCTCTGGATGCAATTACGCAGGAGAGGTATTTGCTCTCCGGCAGCTATGATGCAGAAAAATTTGCCGGCGGCGACTATGTGTTGGCTATCGGTCCTGCCATAGATTCCACAGACACAGAGAGAAAGGCTGCATTGCCTGTTCCTACCGTTGGAAGCAGTATTACGCTTGAAAATCATACCTATACGGTAATGGCTATTGTATATCCGCTGCAAGCTGTGGAGGAAGGAGCTTATGAAGGCGGTGTACGGAATCAGCACTGCATGAGTTTTATTATTCCTACTTCGGTATTCCGGCAGCAGTGGCCGGAGAATACGCTGCGGAAACTGTTCTTCAATGTGGACGATGCGCATATTCCCGCAGCAGAAGAGATGCTCGATGCGTATACCAAGACCATTGATACCAGTCTGCCTGTGACATCCCGCAAAACTATGACGGAGCAGTATGAGGCAGAAACACGGGCATCGGCAGTCATGGGAAATACCATCAGTGTAATTATTGCTCTGGTGGGTGTGCTTAACTTTATCAATTCTATGGTGACGGCCATTGTTTCGCGTAAAAAAGAGTTTGCCATGATTCAGTCCGTGGGTATGACTAAGCGGCAGTTGCGGAAGATGCTGATTTGTGAGGGACTGGATTACGCAGCGATTACGCTGATCGTTTCTTATATTGTCAGCACTCTGGCCGTTGGGATCGGTGTTCGTGCCATGACCGCTAATGAGTTCAGCACGTTCCATTTTACTCTCATGCCGCTGATGATTTGTACCCCTATCCTCTTGGCTTTTGCGGTGCTTATTCCGTTCCTCTGTTTCAGGAATTTAGAAAAGCAGAGCATTGTTGAGCGATTGAGAACAGAATAAATAATGATTCCCCGGACGACGGCAAAAGAAAAAAGCCTTGCCCCTCCTACGGGGAAGCATGTCTGCGTCGGTTTCCCATTGCGGGAAGCTGACGCTTTTTGTTGTCGATTTTTCGGGAAAGTTCCAGAGGGCAGAGTCATTGTGTCAGTAATTGGTTACCTTTTTCTATTTTGATGCCCTCTTTGCTGCCTTGGTCATCATTTTTCCAATGAAAAGAGGATGCCGATAAGAAAACTTCATTTGTGCTGCCTGACTTGCAGAGTGGCAAATCACAAACCTCTTTGACCAAATATTATTTGCCAGTCCATAGCCCACTTTTTTTGCTTCTGCCTTAAATTCTTTTGGAACTGAAATCCCCGATGCTGATTTTGTATTTGTCAAGGGCGGGTGGAACAAATGAAAAGAAATTCCGTATTCCTCATTTTCTATTTGCAGACACTTAGCCAATGATTCTATTGCTCCTTTTGAAGCAGCATATGGGGAAATATTTGCAAATCCAGTGACACCGACGCCCGAACTTGTAAATATGATACGCCCCTTTCTTGCTTTTCGCATATGCGGAAGAACTGCTTTTATTAATCTCAATGCTCCAAAATAATTTACGTCCATTACATTTTGATATACTTCATATTCTGTGTCAGGCTCGCTTTCAAAGGTGCATAAACAGGCATTGTGTATCGCAATATCAATATCTCCAAAACGTTCGATTGCACAACACACGCCATCCTCAATACTGGAAAAGTTTCGTGCATCCGCAGCGATTGGCAAAACTATCTCTTGATATTTTTCTTTTAATGTCTCAATAGCTTCAATCTGAACATCTAATACCGTTACTGTATTTTCCGACTCCAATAATCTTTCTGCAAGATAATAACCGATCCCTTGATTGGCACCAATAATTAGTACATTTGCCATACTATTGATCCTCCATTTCATTAAAAAAATTGCTTATATGCTTATACGCATTTTCCCGAAAAATTTGTTTACACTCATCTGTAAGTGTTCCGCCCAAAAGCCATCGCTGCATATATAGAAAAATTGGCGAATAAAATTTTATTGCTAAATACTTGCTGTCTGTCTGCTTGATAATTCCTATGGACATTAACAGGGAAAAAACCTTTTCTTGGAAATTTAATGGTCTGTCAAATATCCAATAATCATATATTTTCAGTATTTCATTATTGCTGAAATGTTCAAAGGAAAGTAATCTCATAATTTTGTTGCAATATTCATCCATTAGATACTTCTCAAAAAAGCAATCGCAAACCTTTTCGAATAAATCTTCTTCCATAGTTTTCGGCGCAGCCGCTAATGCTTGTTCCAACTGAAACATCAAATCATTTGCCTTTGTTTCAAAATGCTGCAATAGTTCATCGAAAATACTCTGCTTATTTTTAAAATGATAGTAGACAGAACTTTCCTTGATGTCTACAACCTTACAGATGTCTCTGACAGAAACCGCAGAAAACCCCTTTTGAGAAAATAAATCTAAGGCAACATTCAATATTCTTTGCTTTGTAGCGTTCATTTTTTCCTCCCTAACAGTTGTTAGATTCCATTATATCTAACAACTGTTAGGCTGTCAACATATTGATAAAAAATTTGATGTTTTCCCATAATGCCATAAAAATATAATTAAAAGACGGAAAAATAAATATTTTGTTTGATTTTCTGACCTATTAACATTTAAGGGTATTTAGGTTATAATAATTTTCAGGATAATGGGAAGGAGACAGAGATGGAATTTTATTTTGCGCCTATGGAGGGGATTACCGGATATATCTACCGTAATGCCCATCATAGTTTTTTTCCGGGGATAGATAAATATTTTACTCCTTTTCTCTCACCGAATCAGAATCGGGCATTGAGTCCCAAGGATAAGAGGGATATTTTACCGGAGAATAACGAGGGTCTGCCTATAGTGCCGCAGATCTTGACAAATAAGTCCGAATATTTTCTCCGTGCGGCAAGGGAATTGAAGGAAGGCTATGGATATGGGGAGGTTAACCTGAATCTGGGATGTCCTTCCGCTACGGTGGTATCGAAAGGGAAGGGCGCAGGATTTCTTGCGGATCTAAAGGCACTGGATATGTTTTTCGAAGAGGTCTTTGCAGAAGCGGAAGTAAAAATATCGGTAAAAACAAGAATCGGCATGTCATCGCCGGAGGAGTTTTATCCTATTTTGGAGATTTTTAACCGATATCCTATATCGGAAGTGGTGATTCACCCAAGAGTGCAAAAAGATTTTTATAAAAATAGGCCTGACTGGAAGAGTTTTGCAGAGGCAGCAGAAAAAAGCAGGAATCCTATCTGCTATAACGGCGATATCTTTACATTGCAGGATTATAGGGAATTCCGAAAAGAATTTCCGTCAGCAGACAAGATAATGCTGGGAAGAGGGCTGTTGGAAAATCCGGCTTTTGTGCAGGAAATAAAGGCATGGGAGAAAGCGGGGAACCCTTGGCCGGCCGGAGGGGCCAGGGTGGATAAGGAAGTGCTCAGAGCCTTTCATGCCCGTTTGTATGCAGAGTATAAGGAAACGTTATCCGGAGATAAGAACTTGCTGTTCAAAATGAAGGAACTATGGTCCTATATGGTGAATTTATCCGATAATCAGGAAAAATATTGGAAAAAAATTAAGAAAGCAACCAGATTGCAGGATTATAATGAAATTGTGGAGAGCCTGTTATTATCTATGGATTAAGGGTGTGTGAAAATAAACCATGCCGTCCGCACAGTAATGTGCCGTTTGCTTAGATAGGTCTTGGGAAAGGGTGCGGGTTGCACAGGACCGGAAATAAAAGCCGCACAGAAACGGAGTAAGATATGCATAATCAATTGACGGAAAATGATATAAAACGGATGGAAGAAGAAATTGAGCATAGAAAACTGGTAGTCCGCCAAGAGGCATTGGAAGCGGTGAAGGAAGCACGGGCACAGGGGGATCTAAGCGAAAATTTCGAATACTATGCGGCGAAAAGGGAAAAGAACAGGAATGAAAGCCGCATACGCTTTTTAGAGAGAATGATAAAGACGGCAGAAATCATTTCGGACGAATCCAAGGAGGATGAAATTGGGGTAAACAATACGGTAGAAGTGCTGTTTGAGGAGGACGGGATGACGGAAACCTATAAAATAGTGACAACTATGCGAGGGAATTCTTTGGAGGGACTGGTCAGCACGGAGTCGCCAATTGGGAAGGCACTGCTTGGTCATAGAGAAGGCGACCGGGTATGTGTACAGGTAAATGACAATTACAGCTATTATGTCATTGTGAAGAAAATCAGCAACACGGTGGATGACGGGAGCGATAAGATAAGAAGCTTTTAATATAAGTAAGCATCTGAAAGGGCGGCGGAGAATCAGTATGACAGTCAGAAGGCTTCTTGCAAATGATTGGGTAATTGGCATCTGCTTGTGCTGGACAGAGTGCCGCCGGCGGAAAGGATAAAGGTGATAGGATGCAGGAAATCAGCGAAGACGATATTGCGGAAGTAATGAATATTTTAGAAAATTTCTCCCGGGCGGAGACAAGCCGTATGAAAATTCAAGTGTCGGCAGAAGCGGAAGCCGGGACGGTAAGCAAAGCGTATCATCATGGGCGGTGCGATGTGGGAAGTCCATGGGCCAAAGGGGAATGGTTCGACGTATTGGAATAAAAAATTTAGCATTTAGAAAAGGCGGTGTCAAGGCCCGCCGGGAAGGAAGCGGATCATATGATTATTGAGAATTTGTTTGCCCAAAAGAAACCGGTGCTTTCTTTTGAGATTTTTCCTCCTAAAAAGGAGGCGGAACTGAGGAGCATAGATGCAACCTTAAGTACTCTGGCAGAGTTAAGCCCGGACTTTATCAGCGTGACATTCGGTGCAGGAGGCAGCAGCGCAAATAATAAGACAGTGGAACTGGCAAAAAAAATAAAGCGGGAGTATGGGATAGAGCCATTGGTGCATCTGACTTGCATCAGTTACAGCAGGGAAGAAATCAAAGGGATTTTAGAGGAACTTCAGAAAGCGGAACTGTGGAACGTGCTTGCTCTGCGGGGCGACAGGAATCCTGACATTCCGCCAAAGGATGATTTCCGGTATGCCAATGAACTGGTGACCTTTATTAAGGAACAGGGGGATTTCCATATAAGCGGTGCCTGTTACCCGGAGGTACATACGGAGGCATCGGACGGGATAACGGATATCAGGAACCTGAAACAGAAGGTAGATGCGGGAGTGGGACATCTGGTTTCCCAACTATTTTTTGACAATGACAATTTTTATGCTTTTTTGGAGAAACTAAAGATAGCCGGTATCGACGTGCCGGTGGAAGCAGGAATCATGCCGGTGACAAACAGAGCACAGATCAAACGTATGGTAGATATGTGCGGTGCCCGGCTGCCGGAAAAATTCGAGAAAATATTGGATAAGTATGGGGAACAGAAGGAAGCGCTGTTTGATGCAGGAATGGCTTATGCGGTAAATCAGATTGTGGAACTCATAGCCCATGGCGTGGACGGAATCCATATTTTCACTATGAATAACCCGGCGGTGGCAAGAAGAATATGCGACGGAATCAGGAACTTGGTATGACTTATCTCCAATTATGCTTTATGAAGGATGACGGGAGGCTGATCTGCCAAATATCGGAAGAAAGAGGAGGAATATGGAAAAAACAGCATTGGTTACCGGAGCATCCAGAGGGATTGGGCTGGCGGTTGCACAGAAACTGGCAGAGGCAGGATACAATCTATGGATTACCTGCAGCAACTCCGGGCAGGATTTGCTGCGTGTGCAGGAACGGCTGCAGGGAGTCTATGGCGTGGAATGCCGGCCTGTTATTTGCGACATGGGTGATTACCGGTCAGTCTGCAGACTGTTTGAAGGGATAGGACAGTTGGACGTATTGGTCAATAATGCAGGGATATCTTATATTGGTCTGCTGTCCCAGATGGAACCGGAGCAATGGCAGCGGGTTATGGATACCAATCTGAACAGTTTGTTCTATACATGCAGGCAGGCTGTGCCATTGATGGTGGCGAGGCAGTCCGGCCGGATTGTGAACATTTCTTCCGTATGGGGAAATGTGGGGGCTTCTATGGAGGTCGCCTATTCCGCGTCCAAAGGTGGTGTGAATAGTTTTACGAAGGCACTGGCCAAAGAACTTGCACCAAGTCATATCAGCGTCAATGCGGTGGCTTGCGGAGTTATCGACACACAGATGAACAAATGCTTTAATATAGAAGAAAGACAGGCTTTGCAGGAAGAAATACCCGCGGACCGATTCGGACGGCCGGAGGAAGTGGCGGATTTAGTGCTGCAGGTCATCAATGCGCCTGAGTATATGACCGGTCAGATTATTACTATCGATGGGGGATGGTATTGACAGTCTGACGGAAGAATGGTAATCCGGAGGGTGAACGATAGTCTGGCGGATGAAGGATAGTCTGGCGGATGAAGGATAGTCTGGCGGATGAAGGATAGTCTGGCGGATGA